>JAFUGO010000046.1 GCA_017469325.1 Mogibacterium sp.
ATATGCCGGGCACCGCAGATGATCCGGAGGAAGCGTTCTGGAAGATATTCGCCGAAGCGCGGGATGAGGCTTTCGCCTATGCTGACCGGGGTTTGCTCGTAATAAGCGATAAAGGTCTCAGACTTACGGAGAAAGGGACGGACATAAGCAATTCAATAATGTCGCTGTTTGTATAGAAAGGAACATACATGAAGCAGTACATAATGGCTCTCGATCAGGGCACGACCAGTTCAAGAACTATCATATATGATAAGTCCGGCAATGTTATATCTGCCGTCCAGAGGGAATTCACTCAGATCTTTCCTCATGAGGGCTGGGTAGAGCATGACGCGATGGAGATATGGGCATCCCAGATGGGAACTGCCCAGGAGGCGCTCCTCAAAGCCGGCCTGACATATAAGAACATAGCTGCGATAGGCATCACCAATCAGCGTGAGACGACCGTTGTCTGGGACAAGGAGACAGGCATTCCTGTGTACAACGCTATCGTGTGGCAGTGCCGCAGAACTGCCGATTACGCCGCTAAACTCAAACCGCACGAAGATATGATCAGGCAGAAAACAGGCCTTCTCGCAGATCCGTACTTCAGCGGCACAAAGCTCGCGTGGATACTTGAAAACGTTCCGGGAGTCAGGGCAAGAGCTGAAAAGGGTGAGCTTCTGTTCGGCACCATAGAGTGCTGGCTTATCTGGAAGCTGACAGGCGGCAAGGTGCATGTGTCCGATTATTCCAACGCATGCAGGACCATGCTTTTCGACATCAATACTCTTAAGTGGGACGAAGAACTCTGCGGTCTTTTGAACATTCCTATGTGTATGCTTCCTGAAGCAGTGGAGTGCTCGGCTCATTTCGGCGATACGATCGATGAGATCTTCGGAGGCCCGATCCCTATCACAGGATCTGCGGGCGATCAGCAGGCGGCCCTCTTTGGCGAGGCCTGCTACGAAGAAGGGGATGTAAAGAGTACGTACGGTACCGGAAACTTCCTTCTGCTCAACACAGGCGATAAATCGGTCGCATCCAAAAACGGTCTGCTGACTACGATCGCCTGGGGACTGAACGGAAAGGTGACTTACGCGCTCGAGGGTTCCGTATTCGTGTCCGGAGCCGCCGTGCAGTGGCTGAGAGACCAGCTCAGATTCTTCAGAGAAGCGTCCGAATCGGAAGAGATCGCAGCATCGGTACCTGATACTGGCGGTGTATACGTTGTGCCTGCTTTCGTCGGACTCGGCGCACCGTACTGGGACCCTGAGGCGAGGGGAGCGATTTTCGGTATCACCAGAGGTACTACTCGTGAACATATCGTAAGGGCAACGCTGCAGTCGCTCACATACCAGAACGAGGATCTTCTGGCAGCCATGAAGGCTGATACGGGCAAGGAGATAACGGCGCTTAAGGTAGATGGGGGAGCTGCGATGAATGACCTTCTTATGCAGTTCCAGGCGGACGTTTCGGATATAGATATAATCAGGTACGCATCCATCGAGTCCACATCTCTGGGAGCGGCTTATCTGGCAGGACTTGCTGTAGGTTATTACGACAGCCTTGCGGACATAGTTGCCAGCAAGGAGATCGCAAAGGCGTTCAAACCGTCACTGGGAGAGAAGGAGAGACGAGAGAAGCTCAAAGGCTGGCACAAAGCGGTAAAAGCTGCGATCACTTTCAGCGAAGCAGAGTAAAATACAAAAAAGAAGTTCCCGCCGGAACTTCTTTTTGCTATACAAAACTTGCTCACTTTTTTGAAATTTGATGTAGACAAGACGGGTTCTTTTGTTTATAATACTACTTGCGCATGAAAAAAGCGCAAAATATGGCGCATTGGTCAAGAGGTCAAGACGTCGCCCTCTCACGGCGGAATCCAGGGTTCGATTCACTGATGCGCTACCAAGACAGACCGATCCGAACCTTTACTTGTACCGAGGTGGTTACGCCACCAGGAGATGGTTCTGAAG
>JAFUGO010000047.1 GCA_017469325.1 Mogibacterium sp.
ATCGATCGCTTTCGATTTCGATCAGGCCAACTTTAACGAGCCTCTCGTGGTGCGCGAGCACGAATGGACTATTCGCAAGGCCTCCTATGATATGTCTCAGGTGCACTGGGATTATGAAGGCGCATTCGACTATGACGGAAGAGGTCATGCGGTAAGGCTCTCGGGACTCCCTGAGGGAGTGACAGTAGAATACGAGGACTGCTCGGCTTCGGACGCGGGCATTTACACCGCAAAGGCGCGCCTGGATTATGACAGCGCAAACTATGAGAAGCCTCACGACATCATGCCTTGCGTATGGGAGATAAAGAAGGTCCCTCTCGAGACAGCAGAGCTCGAGTGGTCTGAAGACGTGGACTTCGTATACGACGGAACAGCAAAGAAAGTATACATAACAAATCTGCCTGAAGACGCAGAGGTCGAGTATGAAGGTGCAGAGGAGATTCGCGCCGGCAAGTATCTTGCAAGAGCGGTCCTCAAAGGCAACTACGGCTTCAACAGACCTGCAGAGCACGAATGGGAGATAGCAAAAGCTTCGTACGATATGTCGGGAGCCGCATGGACCGGCGAGACATATTTCGATTACGACGGGGCTCCTCACAGAGTTGAGCTGGAGTCTTTCCCTGAAGAGCTCGAAGTAAAATACAGCGGCAACGAGGGCAGAAGCGCCGGTGAATACACGGCAAGAGCATCGTTCGTCAATCCGGATACTCACAACTACAATACCCCGGACGACATGACTCTTTCGTGGCGTATTGGCAAAAAGAATCTGGATATGTCCGGCGTGAAGTGGAATTACGACGGAGCGTTCACATATGACGGCGAAGTAAAGAGGGTAGAGCTCGAAGGCCTGCCTGAAGGCGTTTACGCAGAATATGAAAACGCTGCGGCTTATGATGCCGGCATATACAACGCGCACGCGACTCTCAAGTACGATTCGGACAATCTTGAGCTTGCGTCTCCGGCTGACTGCCAGTGGCGCATCGTAAAGCAGAGAATAGATATCTCCGATGTCCACTGGGATTACGCGGAACCTTTCGAGTATGACGGCAGGGAGCACGGCGTGTACCTGGCCGATCTTCCGGAAGGAGTCGAGGTCGAGTACAGCGGCAACACCCATATAGACGCGGGCAAGTACGCGGCAAGCGCTACGCTGATACCAACAGATTCAAACAACTATGAAGTCCCTGAAATAAACGGCATCACATGGTCGGTCAACAGAGCCGAGCTCGCTATACCTGAGCTCCTCTGGACGGATTCTTCGGACTTCGTATACGACGGAAAAGAAAAGTCCGTCAGCATAATAAACGATCTGGGCGATTCGGTGAACGTAGAGTACACAGGCAACACAGGGTCGGGCGCAGGCAGATACTACGCCAAGGCAATCTTTACTCCTGTCGACTCCGACAACTACAGGGCACCTGATCCGTCAGGTCATTCATGGAGCATCAGCAAGGCCGAGTTCGACATGAGCGGAGTGCGCTGGGATTACAGCGAGCCGCTGGTATATAACGGAAGCGCTCAGAGCGTAAAGGTGACGGGTCTGCCTGAAGGCGTCTCGGCAGAATACATTAACGGATCCGCGACAGATGCCGGAGCTTATACGACTACCGCGCGCTTCAGGGTAATGGATGAGGCCAATTACGAAGACAATATCCCTGACATGATGCTCGACTGGCGCATAGACAGGGCGGTCTTTGACATGAGCGGCGTAAAGTGGCAGGAAGACCGCGAGTTCGCGTATGACGGAAGCGAAAAGACCGTAAGGCTCACCGGTCTGCCTGAAGGACTTGATCCTTCATATGAGGACAACACCGCGACGAACGCGGGTGAGTATACGGCAAAGGCCGACTTCACGTATGACGCAAGGAATTACGAGAAGCCGGATGCATCGACATGCCACTGGGTCATCGACAGATCGCCTGTGGACATCTCGGGCGTGACATGGGACTACGACGGAGAGTTCGTTTATGACGGCACAGAGAAGAGCGTGGCGGTAAGCAACATCCCTGAAGGAACAGTCGTCTCTTACAACAACGCTTCGGCATATAAGGCAGGCACATATGTTGCCGCCGCAGAGATCATCCCTGAGGATACGGAGAATCTCCTTAAGGCGAGACTGGACAATCTGACCTGGCGCATCGGCAAGGGCGATTATGACATGAGCCACGTCCGCTGGGATTATGAAAAGCCTTTCACATATGACGGAAGCGAGTTCAGAGTGATCCTGAAGGGACTGCCTGAAGGTGTGCTCCCTTCATACAGGGGCAATACCGCTCAGGATGCAGGCACATACAAGGCAAGCGTAAGCTTCACAGCTTCGGACAGCCAGAACTTCAACACGCCTGATCCGATGGAGATCGAGTGGACAGTCAATAAGGCCGACTACGACATGAGCGGCACTTATTGGGACTATGACGGAGAGTTCACGTACACAGGGCGCATGCATGAGGTCGCACTCAGAGGACTGCCTGATGGCGTAAGAGCGGTATACAGCGGAAACGCTGCAGCGGAGACAGGTTCGTACGAGGCTTCTGCGGAGCTCATCCCTTATGATGAGAGCAACTACAACCAGCCTGAGATCGAGAACTGCAAGTGGGAGATCGTGAAGGCTGACTACGACATGTCGGCTGTCAGATGGGATCACGGTGCGGCTAAGGTATACAACGGAAGACCGCAGTGCGTCCTGCTCGAGCAGCTCCCGAACGGAGTCAGCGCACAGTATTCGGGCAATGAGGCCACTGATGCGGGAAGCTACACCGCTAAGGCTGTGCTCACGGTCGCCGATCCTGCAAACTACAATACTCCTTCTGTCAGCGAGTGCGACTGGGAGATAGAGAAGGCCGATTACGATATGTCTGCGGCCCGCTGGGATTATAAGGATGCCGGCTTCGTCTATGACGACAGCAGAAAGACCATCGTAATGAAGGGCCTGCCTGCGAACGTGACGGCCGAATACAACGAGAACAGCGCCGTGAAGGCGGGCAGCTACACCGCGACAGCAACATTTGAAACAAGCGATGCCAACTTCAAGGCTCCGGAACCGGTAAGCTTTGACTGGAGCATCGACAGGGCCGACTACGATATGAGCGGAGCGGCCTGGGATTACGACGGAAGCTTTGTATATGACGCGACACCTAAGAGGGTACAGCTCACGGGAGTCCCTGAGGGAGTCAGCGTCCGCTATGAGGGCAACACGGCGACCGACGCCGGAGTATATAACGCGACGGCGATATTCGATATAGACACATCGGACTTCAACGTACCTGCAAGCATGAGCTGCCAGTGGGAGATCGCCAAGGCCGATCCGGACATCCGCAGACTCAGATGGGATTACTCGCAGCCGTTCGTATATGACGGCAGCGCAAAGACCGTGAAGCTCGAGGGTATCCCTGAGACTCTGAAGGCTGAGTACACGGGCGGTTCGGCTGAGACAGTCGGCTCGTACACGGCACACGCAGATCTTAGCCCTGTTGATCCGGCAAACTACAATGCCGCATCGATCAAGGACTGCGACTGGAGCATCATCAAGGCTTCATATGATATGAGCTGCGCAAGGTGGGAAGGCGACTTCGCAACGGTCTACGACGGAAGCGAAAAGTCCGTATACGTTGAGGGCCTCCCTGAGGGAGTGACTCCGGTATACAGCGGCAACACCGCTTCAAGAGCCGGCGATTACAGCGCATCGGTCAGACTCGAAAGCGATACCATCAACTATCACCTGCCTGAGATGGGCGGCTGCGACTGGAGCATCAGCAAGGCTTCATACGACATGTCCAAGGTAAGATGGGAGAACCCGGGAGACTTTGTATATGACGGAAGCGAAAAGACTGTCGTTCTGAGCGGTCTGCCTGAAGGCATAACAGCTGTATATTCGGGCAACACGGCACAGGATGTAGGCGACTATGAAGCTTCGGTCGAATTCGAGTATGACAGCGACAATTACGAGAAGCCGTCATTCGGCGGCTGCAGCTGGAGCATAGCTCCTGCGGCGATACAGGTGGATCCTGACGCGGTGCGCTGGAATTACGACGGACCTTTCGTCTATGACGGAACGGAGAAGGGCGTGGAGCTTGCGACACAGGTACACGAACCGGGCCTCTTTGAGAGACTGCGCGGAGTACAGCCGAAAGTCAGCCTCGTGGGCATCCCTGAAGGATTTGATGTCGTCTACGACGGAAACAGAGCGACAGACGCGGGCGTTTATTACGCGGGCGCAAAGCTGGTAAGCAAAGACGCGGGCAACTACACCGAGCTCGAGCTCCCTAAGTGCAAATGGGAGATCCTCAAGGCTCCTATAGATATGTCTGAGGTCAGATGGGATTACGAAGGACCGTTCACTTTCGACGGTGAAGAGAAGGGCGTAGAACTTACTGGTATCCCTGAGACGGTCAACGTCAGCTACACCGACAACAGAGGCCTCAACGCCGGCGAGTATGAGGCCATGGCTGAAGTGGCCGCGAAGGACCCTGCAAACTATGAGACACCTGCTCCTGTAAGCGGATGCTGGTGGCATATAGACAAGGCGGTATATAACATGTCCGAGGTCAGATGGGACTATGAGGATGAGTTCGTATACAACGGAAAGGAAAAGAGCGTAAGGCTCACGGGACTGCCTGACGGAGTCAGAGTAGAAGCATACGTAGGCAACAAGGGCACAGAGGCCGGCGGATATACCGCGGAGGCAAGGCTCAGATACAGACACAGGGAGAACTTCGAGGCTCCGACAGTGCCGGCGCTCAGATGGAGGATCGCCAAGAAGCAGATCGATCTGTCCGGTGTCAGCTGGGATTATGACGAGACGACCGGTTTTGTCTATGACGACAAGCCGAAGGAAGTCAGACTCAAAGGTCTCCCTAAGGAAGTCGAGGCTGCCTACATAGACAACAGCAAAATCAACGCGGGCACATACATCGCAAAGGCAAGACTCATATATGACAACCGCAACTGTGAGCTGTCAGAGCTGCCGGATCTCAAATGGCGTATAGGCAAGGCTTCGTATGACACATCGGACGTCCACTGGACTTATGAGGGACCTTTCGAATATGACGGAAGCGAAAAATCCATAAGTCTGAAGGGACTGCCTGATGAGATCTCCGTAAGATACAGAGACAACAAGGCTACGGCGGCCGGAATGTACACGGCCAAGGCTTATCTGACATATGACGGCGACAACTACGAGGCGCCTGATGTGCAGACGACTATCGACTGGGAGATAGTATCAAAGTAAAACTGATTATATGAACGGTTATTTAATAGCAATAATAATACTGACGCTTTGCTCGACGTTCTTCTCCGCAACGGAGACGGCGTTCAGCTCGGCAAACAAGATCAGACTCAAGAATATGGCGGCCGACGACAATAAGCGTGCCGCCCAGGCGCTCAGGCTGTGCGAAGACTTCGACAGGCTCATCACCGCGGTACTTGTAGGCAACACGATCTCAAACATAACCATGACATCGGTCGCCACGGTATACGGCATCACGACATGGGGAGCAAGGATAGGACCTACCATCGCGACGGTCATAGTTACCGTGCTCATCCTGGTGCTGGGTGAGATCTCTCCTAAGATAATCGCGAGAGAATACCCTGAAGAAATCGCGCTCTTCCTGACACCGATGGTAAGGGCTCTGATCTTCATACTGACTCCGCTCACGATCATCTTTGAGGGGCTGAAGATCTTCCTGAAGAAAGCATTCGCCAGGAACGACGGACCTGAGTTCAGCGAGGACGAGCTCCTTACGATCGTCGAGGAGGCTGAGGCCGGCGGAGCCATAGGCGAGGAGCAGAGCGAGCTGATCTCAAACGCGATCGAGTTCAACGATATCGAGGCCATAGATATACTCACTCCGAGAGTCGACATAATCGCCGTAGAGAGAGGGACTCCTGTCGCAGAGATCAAGAAGGTCTTCAGGGAGTCCGGCCTTTCGAGGCTGCCGGTATATGAGGATGACCTCGATAATATCATCGGGTTCATCAGTCAGAAGGATCTTTACAACAACAACGTAAAGACCATCAAAGACACGGAGAAGATAATAAAGCCTGTCGCGTACGTGGCCGAGACTCTCAAAGCTTCGGTCCTTCTGAAGAAGATGCAGGCAAAGAGGACGCACATAGCCATAGTCGTGGACGAGTACGGCGGAACGACGGGTCTTGTGACGCTCGAGGACATTATCGAGGAGATAGTCGGCGATATCTACGACGAGCATGATGTCGTCGCGTCCCGGGATGTAAGGCCTGCCGGCAGCAATACGTACATGGTTTCGGGCGGCGCCAACCTCGAGGACTTCTTCGAGATGTTCGATGAAGAGATCGAAGCCGACGCTACGACGGTCAACGGCTGGGTCATGATAGAGCTTGACCGCCTCCCGAAGACGGGCGACAGCTTTGATTATGAGTCGAGACACAAGCTCTTCCATGTCAGGGTGACCAAGGCCGATGCGAGGCGCGCGCTGATGACGCGCATCGCGGTCGAGGATAAGCCTGAAGACGAAGACTAGATAATAAGGCGGCACATGCAGCAGCTGGGCCGCAGGTAAATACGAAGGGAAGTACATACTTATGGGTTTAATGGAAAAGATCTTCGGCGATCTCAACGCCAAAGAAGTTAAGAAGATCGAGAAAATCGTAGACGTCATCGAATCGTATGACGAAGAGATGCAGAAGCTGTCCGACGACGATCTCAGGGCAAAGACAGCCGAGTTCAAAGAGAGGCTCGCGGGCGGTGAGACTCTAGACGACATCCTGCCTGAGGCATTCGCGGTCTGCCGCGAAGGCGCACAGAGATCGCTCGGGATGAAGCACTTCAGAGTACAGCTGATCGGAGGCGTGGTCCTTCACCAGGGACGCATCTCCGAGATGAAGACAGGTGAAGGTAAGACTCTGGTGGCGACGCTGCCGGCTTACCTCAACGCTCTTGAAGGCCGCGGCGTCCATGTGGTCACAGTCAACGACTACCTGGCAAAGCGAGACGCGGAGTGGATGGGAAAGCTGTACAGCTTCCTAGGACTCAGCGTAGGCTGCGTCATACATGCTGTTGAGGGCCCGAAGCGCCACGAGCAGTACATGGCGGACATCACATACGGAACAAACAACGAGTTCGGTTTCGACTATCTGCGTGACAACATGGTCACATACAAGGAAGACCTTACGCAGAGAGAGCTCAACTACGCGATCGTGGACGAGGTCGACTCCATCCTGATCGATGAGGCGAGGACACCGCTGATCATCTCGGGCCGCGGAGTGGATTCGAGTTCGATGTACCGCAACGCCAACGCCTTTGTAAAGACTCTGACTGAAGAGGAAGACTACAAGGTAGAGGAGAAGGACAATCAGGTCTCGCTCACCGACGAGGGAGTCAAGCTCTGCGAGGATTACTTCGGTATCGAAAACTTCTCCGATCCGGACAACATGGAACTCAACCACTACGTCCACCAGGCCCTTCGCGCCAACTACCTGATGAAGAGGGACGTAGACTATATCGTAAAGGACGGAGAGATCCTCATCGTCGATGAGTTTACGGGACGTCTGATGTACGGACGCCGCTTCAGGAACGGTCTGCACCAGGCTATCGAGGCTAAGGAAGGCGTCAAGGTCAGATCCGAGTCAAAGACTCTCGCGACCATAACCCTCCAGAACTACTTCAGGATGTACAACAAGCTTGCCGGAATGACCGGTACAGCCAAGACGGAAGAGGACGAGTTCCGCGACATCTACAACATGGACGTAGTCGTGATCCCTACCAACAGACCGGTAGTCAGAGAGGACAGAGAGGATTCCGTATACGCTCATCAGAAGGCAAAATACAAGTCCATCGTGAACAGGGTAGTAGAAGCTCACGAGACAGGGCAGCCGGTACTGGTAGGTACCATCTCGATCGAGATATCCGAGCTCATAAGCGGCATGCTCAAAAAGCGCGGCGTAAAGCATAACGTGCTGAACGCCAAGCACCACGAGCAGGAGGCCGAGATCGTAGCAGAGGCAGGACGCCTCGGAGCGGTAACGATCGCTACCAACATGGCCGGCCGTGGTCCGGATATCATACTCGGCGGAAACCCTGAATTCGAAGCCCGCAGACAGATGAGAAAAGAAGAGTTGACTCCTGAGCAGATACTCTTCGCGACGGGATTCGAAAAGACGGATGACGAAGAACTCCTTGCAGCGCGCAGAAGGTTCCATGAGCTTCATGAGCAGATCAAGGCCGAGAGAGCTTCCGAGCAGGAGAAGGTCAGAGAGCTCGGCGGACTGTGCATAATCGGAACAGAGCGCCACGAGTCAAGGCGTATCGACAACCAGCTGAGAGGACGTTCCGGACGTCAGGGCGACCCGGGTAATACACAGTTCTTCATCGCTCTCGAAGACGATCTGATGAGACTCTTCGGAGGCGAGAGGATGCAGGGTATCATGCAGAGGGTAGGCATGGACGAGGACGAGCCGCTCGAGGCCGGCATGCTGTCCAGATCTATCGAGAGCGCCCAGAAGAAAGTCGAGGGCAAAAACTTCAGCATCCGTAAATACGTTCTGCAGTACGACAACGTAATGAACAAACAGCGCGAGATCATCTACGATCAGAGGCGCATGGTGCTTGACGGCGAGGACGTGTCAGAGTACATCAGGAACATGACGAACGAGCTCATCGACGGCATAATCGACCCTGTAGTGCTCGAGTCCAAGTATGCCGAAGAGTGGGATCTCAGCAGGATATGCGACGGGCTGGAGCAGATAACTCCGGCATTCAGGGGCAGATTCGAGCCTGATGAGGATTACGTGAGCGGACTCGATGAGCAGAAGCTCAGAGATGACATCAAGCAGATCTTCGAGGAGATCTATGCCGAGAAGGAAGCAGAGATCGGAAGCGAGCAGATGAGAGAAGTCGAGCGAATGATCCTTCTGAGGGTCGTCGACAACCGCTGGATGGATCACATCGACGCCATGGATCAGCTCAAGGACGGTATCGGACTCAGAGGTATCGGTCAGCAGGATCCTGCTGTGGCGTACGCCCAGGAAGGTTTCGCGATGTTCGACGAGATGATCGCCGACATCAGAGAAGAGACAGTCAGATTCTGCTACAACGTCACTGTCACCACAAGGACAGAGAGACGCAATGTTGTGAGCGGAAAGACTTCGGCGGCAAAGGAAGAATATAAAGACGACTCCGCAAAGAGCGGCAACGGAGGCAGCATGCCATCGGCCGCGCCTAAGGCGGACAAGACGGGCAAGCAGGAGACCATAAGGCGCGACATGCCTAAGGTCGGCCGCAACGATCCTTGCCCGTGCGGATCGGGTAAAAAGTATAAAAACTGCTGCGGCCGTAACGCGTAGTGAATGAAAGGAGACAGTGATGCTTACATTCGTGATCATTCTGGTACTTGTTGTAGTCGTGTTCATCGCGCTCACCTACAACTCGCTTACAAAAGAAAAGAACCGTATCGAGCTTGCGGAGGTCGAGCTTCGCAAATATGAAGAAGCAGGCGATCCTAAAGACATCGATAACGCAAAAAAGTATCTCAGCGCTGTTCTCAGGGATTACAACAACAAGGTGGAGAGCTTCCCTACAAGCATCGTTGCGGAACTCTTCAATTTCCCTAAGATGCACACCGAGGACTTCGATGAGGGACTCTAAAGAATAAGGACAGATCTGTACGGTTTTCGGAAATGCGGAATGCGGGAGAAAGCTTTATGAACAAGATTATTAGCAAAGGATCCGGCCTGCTCAGAAGAGCTGCGGCCGTGGCTGCTGCGGCGGCGCTCATCGTGATGATGACTCCGTTCGTGCAGCAGGGATCTGTGAGCAAGGCTGATGACAACACCATGTACACAGTCAACTATGACGTTGACGTTGATGTCGCAGAGAACAATTCATATGACTACCACGAACATCTCGACATGTACTATGTGACCGAGCATCACGGCATATACAGATATCTGCCGAAGCAGGGCCAGAGGATATCCGGCATAAAGGTGCCGGGCTACAGCTATGAGACTTATACCCAGTCCGGCTACCAGGTCATAAAGATCGGAAGCGGCAGCTATACGCTGACGGGAATGAACCCTTATGACATCTACTACAACATAGCGATGTATGAGGACGAAAACAGCGAGAAGGATATGCTGCTCCTCAACCTCATACCTACCGACTGGGAGACTGCCATAGGCGACAGCACCTGTACGGTGACTCTGCCTAAGGCGGCGGACCTCAGCAAGGCCAATGTATACTCGGGCACATACGGCACGGAAGGCAACGAAGACAACGCCGTCATGACTCTGGGAGATGACGGGAAGACCATAACGATCACGGCTTCGGACATCCCTGCCCACCACGGCGTAACGCTCGAGCTCGAGCTGCCTCAGGGTGACTGGCAGGGTGCGCAGGAGTTCGGAAAGATCAATCCTTTCCAGGGGCTGCTCTTCCTTCTGGGACCTGTCGGAGCGATTCTGATGTGGTTCCTCTACGGCAGAGACCGTCACCTAGTGAAGACGCTGGAGTTCTATCCTCCGGACGGTCTGACACCGGGCGAGGTCGGATATCTTGTGGACGGTACTGTTGACAAGAGAGACGTAATCTCAACTATCGTATACCTTGCTGACAAAGGCTACATCGAGATAGAAGAGATAAACAAAAAACATGACAATGTCTACAGATTCATCGCGACCGGAGTCCCGGTAGACGATGAGCCATCGTATATCCGCAGCATATATCACGGTTTGTTCTCGAACGGCAAAGCCGAGAGGCTCAGCACGGAGCTCGGCGTGGGCTTCGGCCGCAAATACGAAAAGTCAAGAGAGCAGCTCGCGAATATGTTTGCGGGAAGCAGAGCCATAACAGACCAGAATTCTGTATTCGCAAGAGCGGTCTGCACGATTGCGGCGATCATTCCTGCCGCTGCCTTCACCACATGGTCGGCGGCGAACGGCGAGGACGGCACAAGATTCATGCTCATCTGGTCCGCGATCCATATCGTGATATCCACAGCTCTGCTGTGCTCGGCTTACGATAAGATAAGATCGACCTCCAAGGTGAAGACGGTGCTGAAGTGCATCGGAGCGATATGGTTCTTCACCATAGGAGCGGGAATACTGCTTGTGGCATCGGAGTCACTCTCGATCCTGCCTGAGACAAAGAGGTCGGCGATCATGCTCGCGCTCGTGATCGGCACGCTGGTGTGCATGTTCTTTGCGGTCATCGCGATCAGAAGAACGGACACTTACACGGATCTGCTGGGCAGAGTGCTCGGATTCAGAGACTTTATCAAGACTGCCGAGCTCGACAAGCTCAATGAGCTGGTCGAGGACGACCCGCAGTACTTCTATCATATAATGCCTTACGCTTATGTCTTCGGACTGAGCAATAAGTGGATCAAAAACTTCGAAAATCTTCCGGTCAACGCGCCTGACTGGTACCGCGGAGACTACAGGCCTGGTTACTTCGATTACTACATGATGGGCCGCATGATGAACAACTGCAGCTCAAGTGTAAGCAGCAACATCGTGCTGCCGTCCTCGGGCGGAAGCTCAGGCGGCTGGAGCAGCGGAGGCGGCGGAGGCAGCTGGAGCGGAGGCGGCGGTTTCAGCGGCGGCGGCTTCAGCGGCGGCGGCTCCGGAGGCGGCGGAGGCGGCGGCTGGTAGACCGCTTACGTGCCGTTAACTATAAACAGAAAACGGGTATATGAACAAAAAGTATTTCATTTTCGATTTTGACGGGACTCTCGTCAATACAAACGACATAATCATAGAATCCTGGCAGGCAACGTTCGAGCATTATCTCGGACACAAACTGCCTGTCAGGGATATTCTTGCAACTTTCGGCGAGACTATCTTTAACTCGATGGAAAGGATGCTTCCCGATGCCGATCCCGAAGAGACTGTAGAATATTACAGGAAGTATCAGGATGAGCATCAGGATGAAGAAAAGGTCTATGTCTTTGAAGGCGTTGCGGATGTTCTCAGAGAACTGAGATCGCGCGGATGCATCATAGGCATAGGCACATCGAGGACGGAAAGCAGCTTCAGAAAGTACATGGAGATGCTCGGGCTTAACGATCTTGTCGATGAGATCGTCACGATAAACGACGTGTCAGTCCACAAGCCCGATCCCGAAACGATCAACGCTGTGCTTGTAAAAATGATGGCACACGACGGATGGCCCTGCAGTGAAGCCGCGGCGGATAAACGCATCCCGGACGAGGTGCGCGATGCTGCGGTCATGGTCGGAGATACAAAATATGATGTCGGCTGCGCGAATAATGCCGGCGTCGATGCCGTTCTGGTAGGCTGGAGCCACTATGTGGACGAAGAGCAGATGGCAGCTGAAGGTTTTGAGCCAGCGTACCGCATGGATACCCCGGATCAGCTCCTTGACCTTGTATGAGGTACAGATGAATCTAATAACTTATTTGCACACCACTCTTGAATCGGGATTTGCGCTGTTCTGCATAATGGCGGCCATATATATCCATCTTTACGAAGCGGTCTCGCCTAAGCGGACGGCGGTAATGACCGGATGGCTGGCTACAAGCGCGTTCGTGGATCTTGCCGATACTCTGGCCTTCTTCTACCGGGGCGATACTTCCCGGGTAGGGACCATCATGGTCAGGATCAGCAATTTTGCTGTTTTTGCGGGTATGTTTATCATGCTCGCTTTTGCGGCGGAACTGCTTGACAGGCTTATCGAAGAAAGGGGCTCGGGAAAGGATAAAAGACTCAGAAACGCTGTCTTTGTCATCTGTGCGATCGGACTCGTCATGCTTCTGATCTCTGTGTTTACCGGTATCCTGTACAGCTTTGACAGAGATAATTACTATCACAGAGGGTCGTATTACTTCCTTATGACTCTTACGGGCGGGGTCGGGATACTCTTCCTGATGATCCGCACGTTGATTGAACGCCGTGCACTGAAAAGGTCTGAGTTTTTCGCGTTAATGATTCTGTGGATGATACCGGCGATAGGGGCGGCGCTCCAGATGGAATTCTACGGCATATCGATATCCAACATCGCAAGCTCTATAGTCATACTGCTCATCCTCGGCCTTTTCATGAAAGAGGCAAGTGATGAGATGTCTGTCAGAAAGAGCTTCATTCTGAATGAGGTAAGCATAGAAAACATATCCGGGGAGATCGACACCTTCCTGAAAAAGGCGGGCATCGAGAGACAGAACCGCATTAGAGTAAGGTTTACCGCGGAGGATTCCCTGATGCGCTTCAGAAAGCACTTCGGTGATCCGAGCATGGTAAAGGTGACGGCCTCCATGAGTATGGGCAGGCCGTACGTAAAAATGGAGCACGAGGGCGAGGCCTTCAATCCGTTCAGCAAAACAAATTCCACCTATGATGAGCTGAGCACGGGTCTGCTCGCGTCGTCGGGAATAAGCCCGGTCTACAGCTATGCGCACGACAACAATGTGATAAAGATCACGCTGGGGCGCAAGAGGATCAATCCGGTCGTCACCATCCTCATATCGATACTCTTCGGCATAATAATCGGGAGTGTAGCATCCATAGCTCTCTCCACCCAGGACGTGGAGTTCGTGATCAGGGGATTTCTCAGTCCGACCTTCGATCTGTGGAACAACATACTCTACAGTGTCGCTGCACCGGCAATGATCATTATCGTAATGTCGACTACACTGGAGACCCGTGAGGTGTCTGAACAGGGCGGCAAGGCGGGATTCATCACAGGCAGATATTTCGCCATAACACTTCTGATGGGACTGGTCACGATCGCAGCGGCCGCGGCTGTCAACAGCAAGGGCTTCGGTACCGAACCTTTCACAAGGGAAACATCGGTCATACTTCTGAAAAAGCTGTTTGGGATAATACCGCATAATATCCTGGATCCTCTGAGAGAATTCAACACGGCGCAGCTCATCCTGATGGGACTCATCTTCGCTTACGCGATAATGGCCATAGGACAGCAGGCGTCCGGCCTGGCGTCCATAGTGCATCAGCTGGATCTTGTAAGCACCAAACTGGTTGAGTGGATCACCGGACTCATGCCGTTGTTCACGATCGCCCTTACCGCTCAGCTGATACTCGAGCATAACGCGGGGCTGCTGTCCGGACTGATAGAGATAATACCGTTTGCTCTGGTCCTCTCGGCCATATGCATGATCGTGTCCATCTTCTACATAAGCCGCAGAGTGGGTGTCAGAACAGGCCTGCTGTTCAGAAAACTCTGGCCTTCGTTCGCGCTGACTCTGAGGACCGGACAGGTCTCGGATTCGTACGCTCTTGCCGAGCAGTGCTGCAAAAGGGATCTTGGCATCCAGAAGATATTCACGGAAAAACTGCTTCCGCTGGGACTGGTACTGTACATGCCGGTGAGCATGATAGGAATGATATCCTTCGTAATATATGCTTCGTACAGGAGCCATATAGTCATGACGCCTATGTGGATGCTGACCGCGATAGTATTCGCGCTCATACTCCTCGTGGCTGCGCCTCCTATTCCGGGAGTCAATCTGCTCTCATATGTAGTAATAATGGGGCAGCTGGGCATCGGAAGGGAATACGTCATAGCGGCCATGATATTCGATATTATTTTCAATCTGTTCGCGTCCGCGGCAAACCAGATGATGCTTCAGGCAGACCTGGTGCTGCAGGCGGACCGCGTCGGGCTTTTGAATCATAAAGCCTTAAATAAAGAAATCTCTTAGATCAGGAGGAAGAATGTTACAGCTAGATGAAATAAGAAGCCAGCTTCCGGCTCTCAGAGAGCAGATAGAGGAAGTGGGAGGTTATCTTTGACCCGGAGGGTCTTAAGAAGAGGATAAAAGAGCTCGAAGACGAGAGTCTTAAAGATGGATTCTGGAACGACCAGAAGAACGCGCAGAAGGTGCTCAAAGAGAAGAAATCCCTTGAGGACCGTCTTGCCGTTTTTGAGAGGATCTCGTCCGAGGCGGAAGAGCTGCCCGAGCTTATAGATATAGCGGAAGAACTCGAAGATGAAGAAGAGGCAAAGAGTGTTTCGCACAGTTTTGCCGCTTTGTCCGACGAGCTTGAGGATCTGAAGACCCGCATGCTGCTTTCGGGCAAGTATGATGACAGGGATTGCATACTGAGCATACATGCCGGCACGGGCGGAGTCGACGCCAACGACTGGGCCGAGATGCTCGAGCGCATGTACCTCCGTTACTGCGAAAAGAAGGGCTTCAAAACGAAGCTCCTCGACCGCCAGGATGACGTCGATTACGGCATCAAGAGCTCGACCATACAGGTGAGCGGGGATAACGCGTACGGACTTCTCAAGTCTGAAACAGGTGTGCACAGACTGGTACGCATCTCGCCGTTCAACGCGATGGGAAAGCGCCAGACCTCTTTCGCTGCGGTGGAAGTCGTGCCTGACATAGGCGACGATATAGAAGTCAACATAGATCCGGGCGATCTTAAGATAGACACATACAGATCGGGCGGTGCCGGCGGCCAGCACGTCAATACGACGGACTCGGCGGTCAGGATCACCCATCTTCCTACGGGCATTGTTGTCACGTGTCAGAACGAACGCTCGCAGATAATGAACCGCGAGGTGGCGATGAAGATCCTCGTGTCCAAGCTCACGCGGATAGCCGAGGAAGCTCACAAGGAAAACCTCAACGAGATAAAGGGCGACCAGTCGATGGCGACATGGGGCTCGCAGATACGCAATTACGTGTTCCAGCCATATACGATGGTAAAGGATACGCGTACGGGCGCTGAGTCCGGCAATGTTGATGCCGTCATGGACGGAGATATCGATATATTCGTGCGCGCGAAGCTGTCTCAGGACGCCTCAAACAACGCAGGTCAGTAGAAACAGAACGAAAGAAAAATGCTGAGACTGTATACGGGAAGAGAGAATATAGATAAAGAGCGTTTCATCTATAACCGCGTAAGGGAGCGCGGAGGTGAGACGCTTGTTTTGGTGCCTAATCAGTACACCCTCGTGGCAGAGGAACAGGCACTGAAATACCTGGATACAGACTGTCTGTTCAATACGGAGATACTCTCGATGAACCGTCTTGGCCTCCGCGTCCTCAAAGAGAAAGGCTGTGAATCCGTAAACATGCTCGACAAGTACGGGCGATTCATGCTGCTTTCGATGCTCATCCGTGAGCATGAAGATGATTTCGAGATATTCGGACGCGTCGCGGGCAAGCTAACATTCACGGCAATGCTCAACGACTTCATCTCGGAATTCAAGCAGCAGGACTGCACTCCGGACGACCTTCAGAGGATGCTCGACGGAGCGGGCGGAGATCCCATACTCGAGGCGAAACTGAAGGAGCTCAGCGGTGTAATAGAGGCATATGAGGAAGCCATAAAAGATAAATACACAGACTCCGAAGATTACATCTCGATGTATATAGACGCCATAAAGGATTCGGCCCTGGTAAAAGGAAAGTCGGTATGGATCTACGGATACGACAGCATCACGCCGAAGTTTGCCGACGCTGTCATGGAGCTCGCCTCGGCTGCGGGCACGGTCAGTTTCATAGTAAACAGAAGCGACTTCGGGCTCGATGAGAGACTGATAAAAGATCTGTCGGGACTCGCCGCTGAAAAGAACATAGGCTTCAGCTGCGAAGAGATACCTGACAGCTATGCTATGCCTAAGACGGAGACCGTAAGGCGCATTGAGAGATCGCTCTGGAAGGATGTTCTTTCAGAAGAAGAGAAGGAAGCAAACAGGGACTTCATACCTGAAGACCTAACGATAGTGTGCGCGGCAAATCCTTATTACGAGGCAGAAAATGCCGCGGCTTATATATGGCATCTGGTGCGCGACCTCGGTTACAAAATGAGGGACATCCAGGTTATCGCCAACGATGAGGGCAGCATGCAGCCCGTGATACGCAGGGTGTTTGCCGAGTACGGGCTGCCTGTCTTTGCGGATACATCCCGCGACATAACGGACAGCGCGGCCGTGGGCTTCATAGTGAGCCTGCTCAGCTTCATCAGATATCCGGGGCAGTCACAGCACCTCTTTGCTATGCTCAAGACCGGGCTCACGGATCTCGTGGACAGCGACATAGAAAAGCTCGAGAACTACGTGAGGGCGTATAAGATAAAGGGCAGCATGTGGGACAGGCCTTTCAGATACGGGCGCGACGAGATCGGAGCGGAAGATTTTGACCGCATCGAGTCCATACGCGAAGAGATATCCGCAAGGCTGTTCAGATTCAAAGAGATATCCGGCGGCGCAACGGTCTCGGGATTCATAAAAGGATTCAGGTCTTATCTGGACGATGAGTGGCATCTGCCGGCAAAAGTCGAAGAGGCTGCGGCTCTTCAGGATGAAGAGGGGCTGCACGATGAGGCTCAGCGCCTAACGCAGAGCTTTGAAAAGGCGATGGAACTTCTCGGCCAGATAGAAACGATAATGGGCGAAGCCGCCTTTGATATAGCGGAATTCACCGATATATATACCGCAGGGCTCTCGGATGTCGAGGTCGGTGTCATACCGCCGGCTGTCGACGGGCTTTCCATGGGAACCATGATAAGAACGAGGCCGCGCGGCATGAGGGCGGCGGTCATACTCGGGGCAAACGAGGGAGTGCTTCCGCTGTCGCCTGAGACAGAGGGGCTGTTCTCCGTAGATGAAAAGAAATACTTCAAAGAGATGGGCTTTGCGATCGGAAGCCTCGATGAAGTGAAGCTGGACGAAGAGAACGCCGCCATGTACAGGATGATGGCAAGACCGTCCGAGAAGATATACATCAGCTACGCCATGACCGATACGTCCGGCAAAGACGCGAGCCCGTCACCTGTGATCCAGACTCTCAGGACGCTGTTCCCTGCGATCGATGAAAAAGGACTCGTCAAAAAAGACGTCATAAGCGAAGGCTGGGAC
>JAFUGO010000048.1 GCA_017469325.1 Mogibacterium sp.
ATGCATGACGCCGGCGTTGTCGTCTCGAATCCGACAGCCAGAAACACGACATCTTCATCCGGATGAGCTTTTGCGTACTCCACCGCGTCCGACGGCGTATAGACCGGATTGACCCTGGCTCCACCTGCTCTCGCGCCGGCGAGACTCTTCTCGCTTCCCGGCACTCTGATCAGATCGCCGAAGGTCGTGATGACGCAGCCCTTCTCCTCTGCCAGCCAGACGGCCTCATCTATGAAGCCGACCGGAGTCACGCAGACCGGGCATCCCGGCCCGGATATGAGCTCGATGTTTTCCGGCAAAATATTCCTTATCCCCAGGCGGAATATCTCATGAGTATGCGTCCCGCAGACTTCCATTATGCGGAGCTTCGGCCCGTCATACCCCTCGATTATCTCCCGGGCAGTCTTTCTTTGTTCTTCCATTTATCTACACCATTCATATTATATGAGCATCCGGCGCTTCGCCCGTACCCGCTCATTCTTTCAGCCTCTATCGGTCCGGCCGCAGCCGCCCATAGTAAAGCTAGATCAGCTCGTCCATCAGGGCGTCGGTCTCTTCCGAGTCGTCCGAAGTGATCTTCGCGATAGCGACTCCGGCATGCACCATTACATAATCGCCCGGATCCAGCTCGTCGATGAGCTCAGCCGAGACCTCACGCTGCGCGCCCGAAGCGTCGATCAGTGCCGTGCCGTCCTTTACACTTACCACTCTCGCCGGTAATCCTACACACATATCTATACCTCCTGAATATCTGTAAAAATGCAGTCTGTCTGAATAGCTACTGCTTTCTGCATCTTCATCGCGGCGCCCCGGCCGCTTTGCATCAATCGCGGACTTCCTTTCCAGTCGCCAATGACCTGTACAATCTGCGGGCCGCGACCGCCGCCTGTCCGAGCGCGATGCCTCCGTCATTCGGCGGCACCATGCAGTGGATCAGCACTTCGAATCCCTCTGCCTTCAGTCCGTCTTCACACATCCTGAGAAGGAGCCTGTTCTGGAACACCCCTCCGCTCAGCGCTGCCACGTTCATCCCGCTGCTTTCTCTTATCCTGCGGCACATCGCTATTATACCGTCCGCAAGTCCGCGGTGGAACATCCACGCGAGCTCCTCACGCTTTCTTTCCAATGCTTCTCCGGGTATTACATTTACAGCCTCCGTCATCTGCTCCGCTATCCAGCCGAAGAGCCTGTCCGTATCCTGTACCGCCGTTCCGTCTTCAGCTTCGATCAGACTGTCGAAGACCGGTCTGCCTGCGGCCTTTTCCGGCTCGCTTTCTTCGCTGTACCTCTCCGCCGTGAACTGCAGGGTCGTGGATGCCTCACCCTCAAATGTCGATTTGCGTCTGATCCCGAGGACCGCGCTCACTGCGTCGAACAGTCTGCCCGCGCTGGTCGACCTGACCGCATTTATGTTTTTATCCGCCATCATGAACTGGAATCCGAGCTCCTGCTCCGTGCAGAGTCCGAGCTTCAAGGCTGCCCCGGCGGTCTTTTCACGAGCCCTTGCCCGCAGCCGCTCATCGCTTCCGGCTTCTTTATTAAGTGCGAGTCCACCGGCTTCTGCTTCATTATCGAGCGCCGGTCCACCTTCTTCCGTTCCATTATCAAGCGCAGATCCGTAAAGCATCGACACCGCGATCCGCCAGCCTTCCTTCGCTGAGATATCTCCACCGAGCTGTTTGAACGGGCTGATGTGCCCGGCCCTTGTGTATCCGTCCAGGTCGCACGCGAGGAACTCCCCTCCCCATATGCTTCCGTCATCTCCGTAGCCCGTTCCGTCAAACGATACACCGATGACCTTATCCGCGCGGTCGTTCTCCGCAAGGCACGACGCGATGTGCGCGTAGTGGTGCTGGACCTCCACCAGCGGGACTCCCAGCTGATCCGCCAGCTCGCGGGCAACGAGCGAGGTGTTGTACCCCGGATGCTTGTCGCAGGCTATCATCTGCGGCGGAGCCTCGAGCAGATCGCACATCCTCTTCATGGATTCGCGCAGAGCCTTTACAGTGCGCATGTCCTCGGTGTCGCCCACGTAAGGTGACGGATAGAAGAGATGGTTGCGTGACACGCAGAATGTATTCTTGAGCTCACCGCCAGCCGCGAGCACATTCCCCTCGGCCGGCATATCCAGCATGAACGGAAGAGGCGCGTAGCCGCGGGAGCGCCGTATCATGTAAGGCTTTCCGTTGTGGAAGTCCATCACGCTGTCATCAGCGCGCAGCCTTATAAGTCTGTTGTGGCTCAGGATCAGATCGCACATGCGCGAGAGCTCGCGCACCGCGTCTTCATCGTCCCTGCAGATAGCAGCTCCGGACACATTGCCGCTGGTCATCACCAGGCAGTCCGGCATCACGATGCCGTCCGGGTAGTCGAATATGAGCATCTGCACAGGCGCGTACGGCAGCATCACGCCGACCGCCGGATTGTCCGGAGCGATCCCCGGAGCGAGCAATGTCTCGTTTACGTTGGCTGTACCGCGTCCCGATGCGGAAGCTTCGCCCGCAGCCATATTGCAGCCGCGTTTTCTGAGGAGCATGATAGGCTTCTGGTGCCCGTCGATTATCTCCTCCTGCCACTTTTCTATGACGCATTCCCTGCGCACCGCGTCAAGATCTCTCATCATGACCGCGAAAGGTTTTGCCGGCCGCGGCTTCAGATCGCGAAGCCTCTGCACAGCCTCCTGGTTCGTCGCATCGCAGCAGAGGTGGAATCCTCCTATGCCTTTTATGGCGACTATCCCGCCCCCGCTTATGACGCGGCGGGTCTCGGTAATAGCCGGTCCTCCCTTCATGTACTTAGGGAGCTTCTTTACATCGACCGGAAGCTCCGCGCTTCCGTCCGCAGGTATGAGGTAGACCTCCGGGCCGCAGTCATTGCAGCACACCGGCTGGGCACCATAGCGCCTGGTCTCCGCATGAGTGTATTCGTATTCGCATTCAGGACACATCGGGAATTCCGACATGCTCGTGCGGATGCGGTCGTAAGGCATGCCGTCGAGTATGGTCGCCCTCGGCCCGCATGATGTACAGTTTATGAAAGGATGCAGATATCTCCGGTTGGAAGGATCAAAGAGCTCCGCCTTGCACCTGTCGCAGGTGGCGATGTCGGGCGATACGAATATCTCGCCCTGGACCTTTGCGCTTTCGATTATGGTGAAGCTGTCGTCCTTTCCGATGTTCTCCGGAGCGTCCTCTCTGTCGAGCTTCAGGATGATCGCGCGGTCAGGCGGGTTGTGGACGAGGTCGTCAAAGAAAGCGTCGATGTCCGATGCTTCACCCTGGGCGTCGATCTCCACGAACGGACCCTTGTTGCACACGCTTCCCTTCACGGAGTGCGCGTGCGCGAGCCTGTCTACCGTGGGGCGGAACCCTACGCCCTGCACTATTCCGTATACTCTTGCGATCTCTGCTTTCTGCATTCTTTGCCGGATCCTGATCGATCCGCGTTATTCCCTGTGATCCCTGTTAAGTATTCCGTTACTTTCACGATTCCCGGCGGTCCTGACGGATCAGTTCAGGACCCCCGATACCGCGAAGTGAGGCAGGTCTATGAACAGACTGCCGGATCCTCTCGCGGCTTTGCGGAACGACCCGTCGGCTATTATGACATCGTAGCCGCCGTTGGTTACAAGGTCGATGAATCCGCTTTCTTCCTTTATCTTTATGTCGCCGTCCTCTTTGATGCTTTTGTCCATCATGAACCAGGACGCGACTGTTATGTCCGCTTCAGGATCGTTCAGGTCCGAGCGGATGATATCTCTTATCGTATTTGCCCTTATCTGTTGGTGGATGACGAGCACCCTTTTTCCGGTAAGTGTTGCTGTAAGATCCGCGCGTCCATTTATGCCGTTTCCGCCATTTCCGCAGTCACGTTCGCTTTCTTCAGCATACTTTTTGCATGCGGCTTCCCAGGCATCCGCGGCAAGTATGTCGCGGCATTCGTAAGGTGTGCCGAAGCGCTCCTCGAGGCGCCTCGCTGCAGCAAGCCCTGCGGGAGCGATCACTATATTGCGCTCCATGCGGTCCGCATTCCGGAATACATCAAGGTCCTTACCCGCTCCGTAGCAGATCACCTCCGCCGCGCCTTCCGTTTTCATGATATCTTCTATTTTTGCCGAAGCGTCATTCATGCCGGTATCGAGAGGTGTGACTCCGAGGACTCCTACCGAGCCGGGTATGACATCGCGGCCTGCAGGCTGCTCACCGCCGGCAGCCTCACTGCCTTCCGGAGCAAAAGTCCTGAAGAGCTCCAGATAGGCTTTTCTTATGCCCTCGTCGTACCAGGCGATGCCGTTGGTATCCATCGCTATCACCGGGAGCCCGGTGCGCTTTTCTGCCATCCGCTTCAGCGCCCTGTAGTCGGTAGCGATCGTTGCCGGCACAGGTGTGCCGACGATCGCAATGAATTTTGCGTCGAGCTTCTTAGACGCCTTAGCGATCTTGTCTATCATGAGGTCATCGCGTCCCATTATCGCGTCCATGTCGCGGAGTCCTGCCGAGAACACGGCGCTCTTTGTACCGAGCCAGCGCGGCTCATCAAAACCGCACACGTTGCCCGCGCAGCCTCCTGCGTCGACTATTATCACCATGCCGCCGAGTTCATACAGGACCGACGCGGCTCCGGACTGGTCGGGAGCGAAGGGATATATTATCTTGTGAAGTCCTTTTACGCTCATGCCATCGCCTCCGACATCTCCGTGAATAGCTTCCGCACGCCCTCGTAACCGAACGGCTGTCTTTCTCCGTTCCACGGCACGTTAGGGCTGTCCGGGTGATAGTACGCGGCGTCCGCTCCGATTGTTAGGTCCGCCTCAGCGCTGCTGCTGTCGTAGTAAAGCATCGTCGGCGACAGGTTCGTGAAGACGCGTGTCTCAGGCGAGACTTCCGCCAGACGCCTTATGTACACAAAGTCTTCCTTTGAAATATTGCTGTATATCTCGGGCACGGTCAGCCCGTATTTTGAGAGAGCCAGAGCGAGCTCGAACGCGTTGGCGTTGGACATCTCTCCGACGGATATGCGGGCACCCGGATGCTTATCCGTAAAAGCGCGCACCGCCTCCTCCGCGGCTTTCCTGTAGGAGCTGCCGTCGAAGGTCGCCCCGATGCTCCCGGCCAGCGCACTGTACTGGCTTGCGATCTTGTCCGTCTGGTAGAGCCTCGTTATCTCGAGGTAAGGGATCCCGAGGCGCTCCGTCATGTCGTCAGCGGCCGTCCTCGCCTCATGATTGAGGACCAGGTTGAAGTTGGCCTTCGACATCCCCAGATAGCTCTCATAATCTTCGCAGCGGGATATCTCGTTGACGGTGCGGACGCCCGCCTGTTTCAGGAGCTCATAGAGCTCGCAGCTGTCATCGAGAGGCGCGAAGTATCCCAGCAGATTGACTGTGCGGGGATCGCGGCGCGAAGGCTCAAGCAGCGAGTATATGGATTTGCGGACCAGCACCATAGGCGGCTTGCGGCCTTCGCGCGTAAGCGCGTACATATAGCACGGCCTTACCGGGACACCCGCGCTTACCTCTGCCTTGCGGCAGACGCGATCCCAGTCCGTACCCAGCAGCGCGTCCACGCAGGTCCCGCATACCATCACCACCGACGGCTTCTCATCCAGGTATTCAACGACTTCCTTTACGGCGGCCGGCACTCTCGCCAGGTGGTCGCCGTTCACTATGTCCGACTCATCCATCAGCAAAAAGAAGAACCTGTCCTCATAGCCCGGGATCTCGAACACCAGCTTGGTGTTCCTTCCGCAGCATCCCGGCGCCACGAGCAGCATAACAGAGCCCGGCACCGCAAGACCGGCCCTTTTGACACCGAAGCCGGTCGCGCCCGGCGAGTTGAAAGCCAAAGTCGCCGGCGAGCTGTAGATCAGCTGCGATGCCGGCACCAGCTCCGCCGGGATGCTTCCGCTCCCCATATCATTCAGTTCTTTCAGTGTTATGCTGTAAGGTTTCTTCTCCATAAAGCTGTTTCTTGTCTTTCTGATGCATAAACATGTAAAGTGTCAAGATTGTATCCCGTTATTACATCAATATTGCTTCTTCGAGCATCTTTTTCTTGTCGATGGATCTTTTTATCTTCGCAACTGTCAAGACTATTTCAGAATTGTCTTGACAATTAAGCCCGAAAAGCTGCTTTTATGCAAGATTGCAGCCTTAATTCCCTATTTATCGGACCATTTCGCGCTCCATTCTTGACAATTCTCTGTAGTATTCGATGGATATACAAGACGAAGCGACCGGTAACATCAATCTCCACAATTCAGCTGACAGAAGGACTCAAATGTCGCGCCATCAGGACAGCTCCAGCAGTCGCTCTGCCAGTTCTCTGAATTTTGCGCTCACCGGCAGATCCGGGTCGCCTTCTATAACGGTCTTTCCCATGTCCTCGAAGCGGTTTATGTCATCGCTCCTCGGGATGTCGCCAATTATCTGAAGGCCTTTCTCTTCCGCGAAAGCCCTCACCTTTTCTTCCTCTTCGGGTATGTTGCGGCGGTTCAGGATGATCCCCGCGACATCCGCGTATCCGCGGTCCTCAAAGTTGTCCACCGCCGTGCAGATGTTGTTGGCTGCATAAAGGGCCATCTTCTCGCCGGAAGTCACTATCACCACGTGCTCCGCGTAGCCCTCGCGTATGGGAGCCGCGAAACCTCCGCAGACAACATCTCCGAGCACGTCGTAAAGGACCACGTCCGGCTTCACCTTCTCGAACAGCTCGAGGTCCTCGAGTATGTTGAAGGTGGCTATGATGCCGCGGCCCGCGCAGCCGAGTCCCGGGGTAGGCCCTCCGGTCTCGATGCAGAGAACTCCGCCAAAGCCTTCCTCCGCGATCTCCGAAAGAGAAGCCGGGCCGTCGGCGTTCTCCCTCAGATATTCCATGACCGGCTGCTGAGCCTTGCCGCCCAGCAGGTTCATCGTCGAGTCAGCCTTGGGATCGCATCCTATCTGTATGACCTTTTTCCCCATGGACGCAAAAGCCGCCGCCAGATTAGCGGTCATTGTGGATTTGCCGATCCCGCCCTTTCCGTATATCGCCAGTTTTAGCATTTATAATCTCCATTCGATGGCGCGCCGCCAGTATTTCAGCCTCAGTTGCGCCATTCCCGTTCTCCGGGAATAAGCAGGGGCGCCGCCCCCAACTGAAAAGGCTCTTTCGCCGCGGTCTGCCCGCAACGAAAAAGCCTGCAATGATCTTTATTTATGCATACGCCGGCACCATTTTCGTTAAGTGCATGCGCGTATGCCGGACGCCTCTGCCTGTTACATGAAGCCTGTTATATGAAGCGCCTCTTATGATCGCAAACTTCCCGCTCGGAAACCACCTTGCAGTCAGGATGTGAAGGGCTGAGCCCCTTTGTTCCTTTTCATTATACCTAAGAATGGGATTAGTTCAATGCCATTCTATGGTATAATTTTAACAGATGTAGACCCTCGGGCGGTCGATAAAACGCATCAGGTCTGCGCCGGTTTGAGGCGCAGTTTGTGCACGGACGCCCGAAAAGCTCCATAAAAATACATGCATGGAGCAATGAGACATATTCTCAAGAGCAGATGGAGGTGCTTCTTTTGGAAAAGAAACCTATTTATACCGAGATCAACAACTGCCGTGACTGCTACCGCTGCGTACGTCACTGCCCGGTAAAAGCGATCCAGATCAAGGACGCTCACGCCGAGATCATATATGAACGCTGCACTTTCTGCGGCACCTGTGTAAATGAGTGCCCTAACTCGGTCAAAGTCATCCGCAACGATGTGGACAGAGTCGAGATGGCGTTCCTCTCAAAGCGCAAGGTGATCGTTTCACTGGCGCCTTCCTATGTTTCCGAATTCAGAGACCTTAAGGACAACTTCGTAAGAGCTCTTTACAGACTGGGCTTTGACGCGGTATCCGAGACAGCCATAGGCGCTGCTCTTGTTACCGAAGCCCTCGACATATATATGGACGAACACGGCGACGCTCCGTTCATCTCCACAGCCTGCCCTTCCGTAGTGCAGCTGGTACGCAAGTACTTCCCGGAGAATGTAAAAGACCTTGCTCCGGTACCGAGTCCTCTTCAGACTCACAGCGCCTACCTCCGCAGGCTCTACGGCAATGAGATCGTCATCGTCTTTATCGGACCTTGCATAGCAAAAAAGATCGAAGCCGACGAGCATCCGGGTTATCCTGACATCTCGCTCACATTCAGAGAAGTCAGGCAATGGCTCGAAGAAGAAAACATCGATCTTGAGAATATAGACACGGGTATCCCTATCGACTTCATCCCTGCAAAGGCAGGCAAGTCCGCGGTGTACCCTATTGAGAACGGTCAGATCGAGTCGTCAAGGATATGGCAGAACCGCTTCATTGAGCAGACGGCCCTTTCCGTATCGGGAGTAACGCGCGTAATGTCGTCACTCAGCGGAACTCACACAGATGACTTCCTCGAAGCACTCAACTGCGACGGAGGATGTATAAACGGCCCGGGAACATCGCATGATGACTCGGCAGTCGTCCGGAAAAAGGCGGTCGCCTCATTCACGATGCACCGCATGAACGAAGAAGAAGTGTTCAAGGGCGACCCTGAATTTGCGAGAGAAGTCTACGAGAAAGGCTACGGAATACTCGGAGCACCTGCACCGGGAGGCCAGGATCTGCCTCCTCACGATTTCACTGAAGAGCAGATCACCGAAGCTCTCAGAAAGCTCGGCAAGACAACTCCTGAAGATGAGCTCAACTGCGGCGGCTGCGGCTACGCGTCATGCCGTGACATGGCAAGGGCACTCCTTGCGGGCCTGTCCGAGACCGAGATGTGCGTCACCAAGATGCGTAAGGACGCCGAGACCAAAGTCGACATCCTTCTGTCCACCATTCCTCACGGCGTCGTCATAGTAGACAACAACCTCGAGATAGCCGACTGCAACAAGCGCTTCATAAAGATATTCGAGGATTATCCTGATGAGTTCCTCGACGCCGACGGCCTGAGGTCGTTCCGCGGCACTCCGGTATCCGTCTTTGTACCGTTCGCAGATAAGTTCCGCGACCAGTTCTTTATGAGCAAGCCTCAGCAGTACAGATTCCGCCACGGCGGCAAGATCTACCGCATCACATTCTTCCTGGTAGAGAACAGAGCCCTCCTCGGCGCGATGTTCGAGGACATCACGACTCCATCGGTCAGAAGAGAAGCCGTCGTAGAGAAAGCGGAAGAGGTCATCATGAAGTCGATGACGACAGTTCAGCAGATAGCGTCGCTTCTCGGAGACAACGCGGCAGAGACGGAAGTCGTGCTCAATTCGATCATTGAGGAATTCAACGTCAACAACGCCGATACTGAAGAAGACGGCCTTATGGCAGAGGGAGGCGGCGAGATCTAATGAACGATTTATGTATCGATATCGACTATTCGCAGCTGTACAAGCACGGGCAGAAAATAGGCGGAGACGTTTTCTTCCTTGACCGCGACGACAACAGTAACGTCATAACGGCCATACTTTCCGACGGTCTCGGGAGCGGAGTCAGGGCAAACGTTCTGGCCTCCCTTACCGCGCACATGGCCAGCAAGATGTCGCTCTCCCCTATGGATCTTGAAAAATCCGCAGAGGTCATAATGGACACTCTGCCCGTGGACAGCGAAAAAGGCATAAGCTACTCGACATTCACGATCGCCAAGCTCATCTTCTCGGACAACAAATCGTTTATCCGCATTGAGCTTATCGAATACGACAACCCGGACAGCCTGCGCTTCATAGGTGCAGAGCCTGTCGAATGGGAAAAGCGCGCATTCAGGCTCAAAAGAAAAGCCGCTATAAAAGAAGAGATAATCTATTCTTCGGAATTCGAAGTAAAGGACGGATACAGACTGATATTCTTCAGTGACGGAGTAGCTCAGTCGGGCATATCGCTCGGTTCGACCGAAAGCGCAAAGACAGGCGTGCAGGAGGACGCCGCATACGCCGCTTTCAGAAATACGGCAAACGCGGCAAGGCACAACCAGATACTCCCTTCGGCCCGCAACAACAACAAGGGCTGGGGCACGGAGAACGTTTCGGCATTTGTGCAGAACGTGCTCCAAAAAGACCCGGATATATCGTCAAGACAGCTCGCCCGCGCCATCGTTACAGAGGCGTATAAAAACGACGGCTACAAGCCTAATGACGACATAACCTGCTGCGTCATTAATATCAGAAAGCCGCGCCGTACTCTCATAGTTACAGGCGCCCCGAGAAACCGCGAATCCGACAAGCGCCTCGGTGAGCTCATAAAAAACTTCGACGGACAGGTCATAGTCTGCGGAGGGACCACGGCGAAGATTGTCGCCCGCGAGCTCGGCAAGGATGTCAAAGCCGACAACTCGCCTGCCGGCAACCTGCCTCCTGCCAGCAAGATCGACGGCATCGAGCTGGTGACCGAGGGCATGCTCACTCTTACCGAGGTCGCAAAGAGGCTCTCGAACAAGACGCTCCTTAAACACATGAGCGAGGACGCCGCAAAGCAGATGATCAGACTCCTGCGTGAGACTGACCAGATAGAGATAGTCGTCGGAACAAAGATCAACGATGAGATCGAGGACCCGTCGACAGCGGCGAAGATCGGCCTCAGATTCCCGGCCATCGATTCTATCCACGACTCGCTGATAAAGAATTACTTCAAGGAGTGCGAGGTTCTATACCTGTAGCGCTCATCCGGAAAGAAAGATATATCAAAAGCCTGCCACGCAATGTGACAGGCTTTTTCTGTTGTCTTGTTATCGCGGCAGCAGCCGCTTCTGCCCCGCGCTTTTCCGGTACTAGATATCCGTACGGGCGAGTATCTGAGCCGGGGTCTTGCGCATCGTTGTGAAGACCGGGATAAGTCCAGCCAGCAGGTTGAACAGCAGTATGACCGCAAATGTTATACCCGCGATGGCCGGCGACAGTTTATACAGTCCCTCGAGGTAGTATGTTATCTTTACCACCTGCGACAGTCCGAAGTACATGATCGCTATACCCGGTATCGCGGTGATGAACGTGATAACGAGTATCTCTCCGGTGAACATCCTGTAGATGTCCTTCTTTTTGAGTCCGATCGCACGCAGCGTTCCTATCTCTTTGATCCTGGACAGGAATGACGACCTCAGCATAAGGAACATCTCGATCAGGGATATCAGCATGATTATTCCCGCTACGACTATAGCCGAAGTCAGCTGGTCCTTACGGGCGTTGATGTAAGTCCTGCGGTCACGCGTGTCGTTGACCTTCGAGGACACGCCCTGCTTGTCGAGTATTGACTTCAGCAGCGCGGTATCCGGTGCGTAGGCCGAGAAGTTCTTCTGCTTGCCTATGTAGTCCGCCCTGATCGTATCGGCATGTACGTAGTATGTGTCATCGTCTGCCGCGTCGCTGGTGTAGTAACCCACGACTTTGAGCTTGTGGCCCGCGACCTTGACGCTTATGGTCTTGCCGATAGGAGTCTCCTCTTCATGCTCCTTATTGATTATGCACTCGTAGGCCGCGTCAGGCTTTCTGCCCTTCTTGACCGACACTTTGTTCTTTGTGAGGTCGAGGTCCATGACCTGGCCGCTCTTTATGACGTCCTCTTCTTCTTCCTCTCCGTATCCGAAGTCGAAATCGTCAGACGACTCGTTACCGTTTGTCAGTATGTAGATGACCTGACCCTCGTCGACGAACAGCGATGGCGACTCCGTATCGGATACACCTACGATCGTATAGTCATCGAGGTTCTGCACGGTGAGCCTTCGTCCGATGAATTCCTCTACGGTGTCGAGTCCGACGGCCTTTCCGAGGTTGTCACGCAGGAACTTGTCGATGACGGTCTTGTCGATGACCACATCGTGCGGTTCCGAAGGCATCTTGCCCGCGACCAGATTGTCCTTGTTCAGTACGCTGGTGCATACGAGGGATACGTTGAGGTCCTCCTGGGCGTAGCTGGTCTGCAGATAGTCGTCCATCGGCAGAGTCAGACTCATCTTCGTCTCGCCCGGAATGACGTATGAAACGGTATCCAGGCTTGCGACAAGATCGAGCATGTCCTCCGTCCTGGCCGTATTCGGTATGGTGATGTAGTTGCCGTTGGTCGTCCTGTAGTCAACAGGCTTTACCTCGAGCAGTCCCAGCACGTTACTTATGGCCAGGAACGCGAACATCGCCGCGAATACGAATCCCAGAAGCAGGAATTTCTTTATACGCTTGAAGCCCTTTACGGTCTTCCATCCGTTGCTGAGTATGTTGGTCGGCTTGTAGATGGATGTGTACCTGACCCTGTGCTTCTCAGGCATGTAGGCGTCGTAGTCGAAGTTGTTGTCTTCGAAGTACGTTTCGTCCATCGCCGTGTAATGCTCGTCGACCATCTCTATGTTGGCCGTCTCGTCCACGACATTGAGTCTTCCGCCTGTATTGATGTACAGGTTGTTGCCTCTGATCACGACTTTGATGTCTGCCTGACGCTCCTCGTCGCTGTAGACATCCACGTTCACGTCGTCCTGCTTAAAGCCCTTGTGAACAGCCATATCTTTGAGATAGATCTTGTTCTCGAGCTGGTAATCCAGGAATCTGGACGAGTCGTTGTTGTAGGCCTTTATGATCTTGCCGTCCTTCATCTCGGCCACGTGGTCGGAGTAGAATTCGGCTATGTTCTTCTCGTGGGTTACGAGCAGGACCAGTCTCTGTCTCGAGATAGTCTTGATGATGTTCATTATCTCGAGTGTGTTGACGCTGTCGAGGTTGCCCGTAGGCTCGTCGGCGATGATGATACCGGGGTTCTTTACGATGGCCCTGGCGATCGCGACCCTCTGTCTCTGTCCTCCTGACAGCGACGAGGCGAGCTTGTTTCTGTACTGGTCTATACCGACCTTCTCAAGGCAGTACCTTACGCGGTTGTCGATGGTCTGTCTGTCCTTGATGCCGATCATCCTGAGAGCGATCGCGACGTTCTCATAGACCGTCCTGTCGTCCAGAAGGTTGAAGTTCTGGAATATGTATCCGATACGCGCGTTACGTATGGAGTCGATCCTGCTTGACGAGAATCTTGTGATCTTCTTTCCGTCTATGGTGATGGTACCGCTGTTGACCTTGTCGAGTCCGCCTATCGCGTTGAGCAGCGTCGTCTTTCCGCAGCCCGACGGTCCCAGCAGACATACGATGCCCCTGTCCGGAAGTGTCATCGAGGTGTTGTTGATGACGTGGATCTGGTTGGCCTTGCCTTTGTTGTAATACTTATTGACTCTGTCGATCTTTATCATGCGCTACGCCCCCTCTCTGAATGCCTTCATGGCACTTCTCGTGAAGATGCGCCTCGAGTACCTGTTAGCAATAAACAGGGACATGATAAGGAGCAGCAGACCAAGTCCGATGTAGTCTACCGGTGTGAGGTAATACAGCAGCTTGGATACCTGTTTGATGTTGATGATACCGACCTTGACCAGCGCCACAAAGAGCAGGTCTACGCCGTACGCGATGATCATCATGAGTATGAGCTCCACGCGCAGTATGTTGTCAGTGTTGCTCTTTGTCGCACCGAGTATACGCAGCGTCGAGTAGTATGAATTCCTCGATCTCATAATGAGCCTTATGACGGCGTACGCGATAAAGAAGAGGATCAGGAACTCGAGGAAGAGCCTGCCGTATGTCATCATACCGATCATGACATCGAAGCCGCCGGTCGAGTCGCTCAGCGAATCCTTGATCGCAAGCACGGTATAGCCCTTCTCTTTCAGAGCTGTCTGTGTCTCTTCTGAATCCTGCTCGTTCTGCATGAACGCGCTTATCTGGTAAAAGCCCTTGTCGAAGAGCTTGTTGAAATCCTCGTTGCTGATGAATACGCAGTTGTAGTACATGTCGTATTCGTTCTTAGGTATGCCGACCAGATCCTTGCAGTTCTTTGAAGTTATGATCTTGTCGACCGTAAACTTGGCGTCAGATTTGAAGAATCTGTTCTTGATCGCCAGCGAGAAGTCCTTGCCGATGGCCTGTTCTTCAGGATAGTAGAAAACCTGATCCTCGAACAGATACACCTTGCCTTCAGGCACTTCCGAGGATGAGAACACGGATCTTTCGTACTCGCTCTCCACCCTTGTGCCGTTGAAGTTCATCGTGGACTTTGACGAAGCTGCCATCATGGATATGAGGAGCTCGTTGCATACGGTATCGCTCGCGTACACGGTCGAATAACCGTATACCGAGTGGTCTGAGTCGTCCGGATCCTCATCGATTATTATCCCGGCCAGCTTGATCTTGTCGCCGAACTGATACTTCTGCATCTGGTTCATGTCCTGCAGAGTGACCTCCGCATCCACAAATGCTTCGCCGTTCCCGCTTACATTGAGGTAGACATCGCTCGTGGTGTCGACCTTGATGACGATCTCGTAGTCATTTGCCGGCATATGACCGAAGGTGAGCTTGCTTTCATCCGCCTGCGACATCGGCAGCACAGGTCCCTCAACATATGCGTCTCCGAGGCTGAAGCTGACGCCGGAGTCCAGCGCGAGGTCGTTCTTGACGATGTCCTTCACATTAGGAGTCGACGCTACCGCCTTGAAGTCCGCGTCCGTGAAGCTGGACTCATCGTTCTTCTTTACGATCAGTCTGTCGGAGCTTGAATTGCTGAAGTACGGGTTGGTTCCCAGCAGGTCGCTCTCGTGCATGCTGTTCTTTGTGGTCGCGAACTGGCTGAGTACGGCCGTCGAGACAAAGAAGTAAACTATAAACAGCAGTATGAACTTCGCCGGGAGATTGAATGTATTGCGTACGCCAAGTCTGATCTCTGAAGTCTTGCGCATCTTGCGCGGCTTCGGAGTATCGTGGCGGGTCTCTCTTACTTCTCTTTCAGCAGCTTTCTCGGCTGCCTCGGCCCTGGCAACACGCCCCTCTCTTCTCGGGACGATACCTTCTTCGAGCTGCTCTCTCTTGAGCGCTTCCTCTTCGAGGTATTCGTAGCGCTGCTCGAGGGATTCCGGCATCTCATAAGGAAGAGCGCCGTGCCCGCTCAGGCCGATCTTTTTATCTTCTATTATTTTGCCGTCGTGCATCGTGAGCTTACGCGTCACGTACGGCTCTGCCTGCTCGTAGTTGTGCGTAACGATGACTACGAGTTTATCAGTGGATACCTTGGCCAGGGTCTCCATGACGGATTCAGCCGACTTGGAGTCCAGGTTGCCGGTAGGCTCGTCTGCGACGATGATAGGAGCGTCCTTTGCCAGCGCACGCGCGATGGCGACTCTCTGCTTCTGACCGCCGGAGAGCTTTGAAACCTTTGTGCGTCTGTACTTGCTGAGGCCTACCAGGTCGATCAGCTCATAAATGCGCTCCTTGCATTCCTTCTTTTTTTTGCCCGACAAAAGCATCACGGCCTCAATATTCTGATAGACCGTGTAGCTGTTGATCAGGTTGAAGTCCTGAAAAATATTCCCGATATAGGTCTTTCTGTAATTCTCGTAATCTTCTGTTCCGTAAGCGGTAGTGTCCTCACCGCATACGAACATCTCACCTTCTTCATAGGTGTCGAGTCCGCTGATTACGTTGAGCAGTGTGGACTTGCCGCTTCCGCTCTCGCCTGTGATGGCTACGAACTCACCTATGTCCAGATCAAGATCGATACGCGAAAATCCCATGCTGACGGAATCTTCGCCGGCATAATACTTCGAGACCTTTCTGAGTTCAATCGTATGAGACAATTAGCTATATCTCCTTAAAATGAATTAATTCACAC
>JAFUGO010000001.1 GCA_017469325.1 Mogibacterium sp.
AAGGCGGTGCCGGCAGATTTACAGTCTGCTCCCTTTGGCCACTCGGGAACCTACCCATATAAAATTGGAGCTGGCGATGGGAATCGAACCCGCAACCTGCTGATTACAAATCAGCTGCTCTACCGTTGAGCCACATCAGCGCATTGGCGACCGGGAACGGGCTCGAACCGTCGACCTCCAGCGTGACAGGCTGGCATTCTAACCAGCTGAACTACCCGGCCCAATAGTATTATTTAAAGGTGCCGCGCCCGATTTGTTTTCAGACGCTTGATTATATTAGCACGATTGCATAGTCGTGTCAAATACTATTTTGTTTTATTTTTTGGTCTTATTTTAGTACGGGATATCTGCCGAACATAGTGCTTTCTCCGAGCAGCATCGCTTTGCCGGAAGTGATATCCGACATCATCGATTTAAAGGCTTCACCGCTTTCGGACGGGCAGCTGAGGCTGGCCGTGACCACATCGGAGTAATCGGTATCCGCCATGCTGATCCCCTTCTCTGCGCACATATTCTGTATCTTGCTCAGATATGTGTAGTCGAATGAATACCTCAGCAGAACGCTTTCCTTTACCTCACAAATGCCGGCTTTGTCTATCCCCAGTCCCGCGGCATGCGTATATGCCCTCGCCAGACCGCCTGTGCCGAGTTTTATTCCGCCGAAGTATCTGGTGACCACCACGACGGTATTTGTGAGTTCTCGCGCAGTTATAAGCTTCAGAACGGGCATTCCGGATGTGCCCTGAGGCTCTCCGTCATCGCTCGCCCACTGATGCTCGCTTCCAGCGCCGCACACGAACGCCGGTACATTGTGCGTCGCATCTTTATACTTCTCTTTTATCTCCGCAACAAAAGCCCTCGCCTCCTCGGGGGTATCCACCGGGGAGACGTGAGCGATGAAGCGCGATCTTTCTATGATATATTCGGCTTCTCCGTATTCATATACGGATCTGTAAAGATACATTCCCTGCCCTTTGTTTTAGAGTATGTATTTATCGACGTCGACTTCCCTTATCTTCTCGCTGAATCTGTCGAGGACGTATTCTCTGTCTATCTTCACGTCGCCGAGTTCCGGATCCGGGAGATTGTACGATATGTCTTCGAGCAGGACCTCGAGTATTGTGTGGAGTCTTCTCGCTCCGATGTTCTCGGTCTGTTCGTTCATGAGGAACGCGAGATTTGCGATCTCATCAATGGCGTCGTCGGTGAATTCCACATTGACGCCTTCAGTCTCGAGCAGAGCCTTCTGCTGCTTGATAACAGCGTTCTCAGGCACTGTGAGGATCTTTCTGAAGTCCTCCTTGTCGAGGTTGCTCAGCTCTACATTTATAGGGAATCTTCCCTGGAGTTCAGGGATAAGATCGCTCGGTTTAGATACATGGAAAGCACCCGCCCCGATAAAGAGCATGTGGTCAGTCTTGACCGGACCGTACTTTGTGTTTACGACGCTTCCTTCGACTATAGGCAGGATATCTCTCTGCACGCCCTCACGTGACACATCGGCTCCCGATCTAATGCTTCCGCCGGATGCGATCTTGTCGATCTCATCTATAAAGATGATACCGTTCTGCTCGGCGTTCTGGAGAGCCTCGTCAGTGAGCTGATCCATGTCGATGAGCTTCTGCGCCTCCTGATCTCTCAGGATGCGTCTGGCGTCGCTCACCTTGCATTTCTTTTTCTTTGTCTTCTTAGGCATCATGCTGTCAAAGATGTTCCCGATAGCTATCATGCCTTCGTTCTGGTTGTCGAGCTGATTCGTCTTAGGGACGTCATCCACTTCGATCTCGACTATCTGGTCCTCAAGAAGGCCGGCCCTGAGCTGCTCTCTGACCTGGTCTCTTGCCAGCTTGATGTCGGCGAATTCCCTGCTGGATTCGTATTCTTTCTGCTTGTTCTCTTCGTATTCCTGTCTCTGGGTCTTGTATCCCATGTTTCCGAAGATGTTTCCGAGCTGAACACCGCTGTTCTTTTCGCTTTCAGGAGCAGGTACCATCGACTTGACGATAATATCTTCTGCGAGCACGTTAGCGATCTCCGCATTCTCGTCCATCCTCTTCTGCTTGCTGAGCCTCATCGATGCCTCGACCAGGTCTCTTATCATGGAATCGACGTCGCGGCCTACATATCCCACCTCTGTGAACTTTGTGGCTTCTACCTTTACAAACGGTGCGTCCATGAGCTTGGCCAGTCTCCTGGCTATCTCAGTTTTACCAACACCCGTAGGACCCATCATGAGGATGTTCTTCGGTGAGATCTCTTCTCTCATCTTCTCAGGGAGCTGACTTCTTCTGTAGCGGTTTCTGAGAGCGATCGCCACGTACTTCTTGGCCTCGTCCTGACCGATGATGTATTTATCAAGCTC
>JAFUGO010000049.1 GCA_017469325.1 Mogibacterium sp.
ACAGGTGTACAACCGTGCGTCAGCGCGGTTCAAGTATCTAATTACTCATATATTTCAAGGAGGAATCAGTTATGAAACATGCAATCAGACGTGCTCTGGCATGCGCCCTTGCGGCTTCGACCGTTATGGCTATGACCTCAGTTCCGACCTTCGCAGCAAATGCGGACGACGGAATCAAGATCGGTGTCTCCATCTGGAGCTCCACTGACGTTCTCGGATCTCAGTGCAAGAAGATCATCGACCAGGCTGCAGCAGCTCTCGATGTTGAGGTCCAGTATGTTGACCAGGGCCACGTATCCGAGCAGGTTACCGCTTCTGTTTAGACTCTGTGCTCTGCAGGCTGCGACGGTATCATCATCTGCAACTCCGCTGACTCTGAGATGCTTTCCGCAATCCAGACCTGCGAAGCAAACCAGGTTTATCTGACCCAGTTCTTCCGCATCATCAGCGACACCGCTGAGGAGAGCGCTCCGATCTACGAGCTGGCTAAGCAGTCCCAGTACTATCTTGGCGCAGTCCATGAGGACGAGGTCACCAACGGCTACACGCTTGTGAATCTCCTTCTTGAGAAGGGTGACAGAAACATCATGCTTGAAGGCTGGACCGTCGGCGATGCTACCTTCCTTGCCCGTTATGAAGGCTATCAGAAGGCTATCGACGAGTGGAACGAAGCAAACCCGGATGATCAGGCAGTTCTGAGCGAGCCGGTTTACGCAAACACCTCCTCTGACGAGGGCGCAAAGGTTACCGCGAACTTCATCTCCACCAACTATCCGGACAGCATGGACGCTCTGATCGTAGCAGGCGGCGGCGGAGATCCGCTTGTCGGCTCCATCGGCGAGATCGAGGCTGAAGGCCTTACCGGACAGATCGACGTTGTTTCCACCGACTTCCTCCCGGATCTGGATGCTCAGCTCGAGAGCGGCGGAATGTTTGCTGAGTCCGGCGGACATTACTGCGATCCGCTGTTCGCATTCCTTCTTACCTACAATGCGATCAAGGGCAACGAGACTTATCTGAAGCCGGCCGGAGAGTTCGGAAAGAACCTTCTGTTCCCGTATCTGTATGTTGCATCCTCTGAGGACTATGCAAACTATGACAAGTACTTCGTACAGGATACTCCGTACACCGACGAAGAGCTCGTAGCTATGGCTGAGATGGATTATGCAGATCTCGAAGCAGCTTGCTCCGCTCTGTCCATCGAGGACGTTATGGCTCGTCACGGCGCAGGCGCTGCCGAGACTGAGGCTGAGTAATCATCAGCAGCCGTTTCATTTACAGCATCAAAAGAGACTATAGTTCATAAGAACGGTCGTATTCTCTTATTGAGTGAAAGAGGGGGATCACATCCGTGATCCCCTTTTATATGTCTTAACTGATACACGGAACATATTTTGAAAGGATGTTACAGACACATGAAAGAACAAACTTCTATGGAGAAGTTTAAGTCCAGCCAGTGGTTCGGGATCGTCCTGATGGCAGCGCTTGTCATCGCGGTATGGGCAGTATTCAAGATCCTGCGTCCGTCTACATTCGGAACACCGGACCGTATGGTGACGTATCTGCGTGACGCCATCATCTATGCGGTCGGCGGCTGCGGCTTCTACTTCATTGTTGTAATGGGACTGTTCGACTTCTCAGTCGGCTCGATCATCGACCTGAGCTGTGTCATGTCTGCTACACTCAGTGAGCACATGGGATATGCGGG
>JAFUGO010000050.1 GCA_017469325.1 Mogibacterium sp.
CGGAGTGAAGACCGGCAGCTGGGAAGCCGTAGCCGATCAGATAAGCGCCAATGAAGACGGCAAGACCATGACCGTGACATATGAGCGCGATGGGAAAACGGCTGAGACTTCGGTGACTCCGTATTACGACGAGGAAAGAGGCGGCTACATGATAGGCATCATGGCCGGGACTACAAAGAACATCTGGACCTGCCTGAGGTACGCGCCGTCAACGACATGGGAGCTGAACAAGTCGATCATCATGAGCTTCAAGATGATATTCTCAGGCAAGGTGTCGGCCGATGATGTGGCCGGGCCTGTCGGACTCGTGAAAGTCGTGGGCGTTGCAGCAGACTACGGTATCGCTCCGTATCTGATGCTGCTGGCTCTTGTCAGCCTCAACCTGGCGCTCTTCAATCTGCTGCCTATACCGGGGCTCGACGGAGGCAAGATATTCTTCATCTTCCTGAAGATAATCTCGGGAGGCAGAATAAACGACGATATGGAATACAAGGCGACACTGGCCGGGCTGGTGCTGCTGCTGACGCTGTTTGCGCTGGTGACCGTGAACGACGTCATGAACCTGTTCAAATAAAGGAGATAAGATGTCAAGGATGGTTTATTGCGGCGATGTCGCTATCGGGGGAGGAGCTCCGGTATCGATACAGTCGATGACCAATGTGGATACAAGAGATACAGACGCTCTGGTCAGGCAGATAGATGAGCTGGCCGATGCGGGCTGCCAGATAGTAAGGTGCGCCGTTCCGGATATGCAGGCGGCCGAGTCGCTCGGAAGGGCAAAGAAGCTTGTGAAGGTGCCGCTCGTTGCGGATATACACTTCGATTACAGGCTCGCGATCGCTTCGATCGAAGCGGGGGCAGACAAGATCAGGATCAACCCCGGCAACATCGGAAGCCGCGACAGAGTAAAGGCCGTGGTGGATAAAGCCAGGGAGCATGATATCCCGATCCGCGTCGGAGTAAACTCAGGCTCGCTGCAGAAGGACCTCATCGAGAAGTACGGCGGTGTGACCGCCGATGCTCTGGCTGAGAGCGGAGCGATGATGGTTAAGTATATCGAGGACCTCGGTTACGACAAGCTCGTCGTGTCGATCAAGTCTTCGAATGTTAGGATGAATTATGACGCGCATCTTAAGCTGAAAGATCTTACGGATGCGGCGATACATATAGGTATCACGGAGTCCGGCACGCCGCGTAGCGGCGAGCTTAAGTCCGCTATAGGGATAGGCGCTCTGCTGCTTGCGGGCATAGGTGATACGATGAGAGTCTCGCTTACGGCGGACCCCGTGCAGGAAGTCCTGTTTGCGAGACGCATACTCGAGACTACTGGTCTTCGCGAGAAGGCTATAGATATAGTGTCGTGTCCTACCTGCGGAAGGACGGAAGTCGACCTTATAGGTATGGCAAACGAGGCGGAGGAAAGGCTTATGCCGGTGGCACAGAAGAGGGCCGCGGCCGGCCTTAAGCCTCTTAAGGTGGCCGTTATGGGCTGCGCCGTTAACGGCCCCGGCGAAAGCCGCGAAGCTGACTACGGCATCGCCGGCGGCCGCGGCGAAGGTCTTGTCTTCAGACACGGCGAGATAATCGGAAAAGCACCTGAGGACAAGCTCATAGACCGCCTCATAGAACTGATAGAAAAGAAAAACAGATAAGAACACACTAATGATAAAGATCTCAGAAGACATATTGACTCCTGAAGAACTCGCTGAAGCAAGCGGGAAAGCCTCTAAGGATATAGATATAGAGATAGCAAACATCTCTGTTCGCAAGATAAACGGAGGAACGGGCGTGGCGCTCAGTATTGACGCCAAGCTCAATTTTGTGATGCCTAAAAAGACAGAGAATCTTATGAAAAAGCGCATCATATCCAGGATCGCTTCTGCAGAGAGAGTGATGTTCAACTATATCTACACCGGAGTAAAACCTCCTCAGCATTCAGCCGAGGACGACAGCTCCTACTATGGCGGCGGATCCGACTCATACGGAGGCGGAAACGGCGGCTACAGAAGAAAAAGCAAAAAGGACAAGCCTGCGTTCACAAATGCGGCAGGCGAGCTGGTCCTTATGGGCGACGATTTCAAAGGCGAGACTGTCCCGTTCGGAAAGCTTGCCGATCTTGTCGGCAGCAAGGAGAAGGCCGTGATCGAGGGTGAGGTCTTCAAGATCGAAGCCATGCCGATAAAGAGCGGACGTCAGCTCATAACCATCCTTATCGCATCCGAGGTAAGGACCTTCGGTATGAAAGCCTTCATCTCCGAGGACAAGCTCAAGGAGATCCAGGAGAATCTCTCGAACGGCGATATGATCCGCGCCCGCGGAAGCATAGAGTACGACACATACGAGCACGAGAACCTCATGATGGTCGACTCGATCCGCAAGGTCGAGAAGAAGCTCAAAGAGGATACATATCCGAACGGCCGCAGGGTAGAGCTGCACTGCCACACAAAGATGAGCGACAATGACGGCTTCAATGAAGTCAAGGACATCGTCAGAAAAGCAGCTTACTGGGGACAGCCGGCTGTCGCGATCACCGACCACGGCGTAGTCCAGGCTTTCCCTGATGCCGCAAAAGAGGCCGCGAAGCAGGCCAAGAGCGGACGCGACATCAATATAATCTACGGCGTCGAAGGTTATCTGTATCCGGATGAGGATGCGAAGCTCGAAGACGGCACGATCGACATAAAGAAGAACAGGACTTACCACATAATAATCCTGGCAAAGAACCAGACCGGACTGAAGAACATATACAAGCTGGTAAGCACCTCACACATAGACTATTTCTATAAGAGACCGAGGATCCCGCGCTCTGTTATGCAGGCTCACAGGGAAGGCCTCATCATTGGCTCTGCCTGCGAAGCCGGCGAGCTTTACCAGGCAGTAGTCAGGGGAGCAAACGACGAAGAGCTGGACCGCATAGCTTCGTTCTACGACTATCTCGAGATACAGCCGCTCGGAAACAACCGCTTCATGCTCGAGGACGGCCTCGCGAAGGACGAGCAGGAGCTCATCGATAACAACCTCAGGATAATCGCGACAGGCGACAGGCTCGGGAAGATGACCGTCGCGACGACCGACTCGCATTATCCGACTCAGGAGGCTTCGATATACAGAAACATCATCATGGCAGGCATAGGATTCCGCGATACGCCGTCCGATTCGCTTTATCTCAGGACGACGGATGAGATGATGAAGGAGTTCGAATACCTGGGCGACAGGGCGGAGGAGATCGTCATCACCAACACCAACAAGATCGCGGATATGGTAGAGGAAGTCCTGCCTGTTCCTAAGGGCAAATTCCCGCCTAAGATCGAGGGCGCTGAAGACCAGCTCAGAAACAGCTGCTACGAGAAGGCGCACTCGATATACGGAGACCCTCTGCCGCCTGAGATAGAGGAGAGGCTCGAGACGGAGCTGAGCTCTATAATCGGCAACGGCTACGCGGTAATGTATATCGCCGCTCAGATGCTCGTACAGAAGTCCAACCGGGACGGATATCTTGTAGGATCCAGAGGATCCGTCGGTTCTTCGTTTGCCGCCACTATGGCAGGCATAACGGAGGTCAATCCTCTGGCGCCGCACTATATTTGCCCGGAGTGCAGGCACTTTGAATGGTCCGATGAACCGGGCAAATATGATGTCGGATACGACATGCCGGACAAGGCATGCCCGGCGTGCGGCGCCCGTATGAAAAAAGAAGGCCTCAACATACCGTTCGCCACATTCCTCGGATTCAAGGGCGATAAGGAACCTGATATAGACCTTAACTTCGCCGGCGAATACCAGCCTGTGGCACACAGATATGTTGGCGAGATATTCGGCGAAAAGAACGTATACAAGGCGGGTACAGTAGCGACCATCGCCGACAAGACCGCTTTCGGCTATGTAAAGCACTACATCGAAGACAACCACATAAGCGCCAATAAGTACGACATAGATTATCTGGTGCAGGGATGCACGGGCGTAAAGCGTACGACCGGCCAGCACCCGGGCGGCATCATCGTAGTCCCTGACGACCACGAGATCTACGAGTTCTGCCCGATTCAGAAACCGGCAAACAAGCGCGACACCGACGTGATCACAACTCACTTCGATTACCACAAGATCGACGAGAATCTTCTGAAGCTCGACATACTCGGCCACGATGTGCCGCAGCTCATAAGGCATCTTCAGGTGATGACGGGAGTCGACCCTATGACGATCCCGCTCGATGACCCGCGCACGATCAGCATATTCACATCGCTCGACGCTCTGAACATCAAGAACGAGAACTACCGCTTCGTTCACGGCACATACGCGATACCTGAATTCGGCACCAACTTTACCCGCCAGATGCTTGACGACATCCATCCGACCACTGTGTCGGCTCTTATCAAGATGTCGGGCTTCTCGCACGGCACAGCCGTATGGACCGGCAACGCTCAGGATCTCCTGAGAAACGGCACCGCGACCATCGACGAGGTAATATCCTGCCGTGACGATATCATGAACTTCCTCATCAAGAAGGGACTGCCTAACGGCGACGCATTCAAGATAATGGAGATCGTCCGTAAGAACCGCGTGCTCAGCGAAGAGCAGCTGCAGATGATGAAGGATCACGGAGTCCCGGACTGGTATATCTGGAGCTGCGAGACACTGCAGTACATGTTCCCGCGCGCTCATGCCGCGGCATATGTAATGATGTCCATCAGAATGGCATGGTTCAAGGTCAATTACCCTGAGGCATTCTACGCCGCATGGTTCTCGTCAAAGGTAGATAACTTTGATGCGGATATAATCAATCTGGGCATACCTGCGGTAGAGGCAAGGATGGATGAGATAGAAAAGCTCGGAAACACGGCCACAGCAAAACAGAAGGAGCAGCTGACAGTCTACGAGGTAATGTATGAGGCGTTCTCGCGCGGCTACGAATTTGCCGAGCCTGTGCTCGGTACGGCGGAAGCCTGCAGGTTCTCCGTCGTTGACGGAAAGATAATGC
>JAFUGO010000005.1 GCA_017469325.1 Mogibacterium sp.
CGTCGAGGCGCGACATGGCGCCGTCGATGCGCACCCTTGTATAGCCGTCGCGGCGCAGGCGGTCAAGGACCGCCTTGTGCTCGCCCTTGCGTCCTCTGATTACCGGCGCAAAAACGGTGAGCCTTGTGCCCTCTTCATGTGACTGGATGCTCTCGATTATACTGTCTATATTCTGGCTGCTTATCTCGCGGCCGCAGACCGGGCAGTGAGGAACGCCTATCCTGGCATACAGGAGCCTCAGATAGTCATATATCTCAGTGACCGTTCCGACAGTCGATCTCGGGTTTTTGTTTGTCGTCTTCTGATCGATGCTGATCGCCGGCGAAAGGCCCTCGATGAGCTGGACATCCGGCTTCTTCATGAGCCCCAGGAACTGCCTCGCGTAAGAAGACAGCGATTCCACATACTTCTTCTGGCCTTCAGCGTAGATAGTGTCGAAAGCAAGCGAAGACTTGCCCGAGCCTGACAGTCCGGTGAGTACCACCATCTTGTCGCGCGGGATCGTTACATCTATCCCTTTTAAGTTGTGCTCACGCGCACCTTTGATGACTATGTTCTTATCCATATATTTTTCTGTATCTGTTTTAGTTCTGATGCTTTGTCTGAGGGGGTTACCATATATGGTAACCTCTGTCAATTCATTTTACTGCCGTGCTGAAGCGGCCCGCCTGTTAAGCGCGGCTGCTCGCACGAAGCTCAAACAGCACATCACGAAGCTCTGCCGCACGCTCGAAGTCGAGCTGCTTCGCCGCTTCTTTCATGTTCTTTTCTACTTCTCTTATAGTCTCGCGCAGCTCCTTGGCGGTCATCGCCTTCGGATTCTTTATATCGCGCTCGCCGCTGTACTCGGTCGTCGCTCTTGCGATCTCGCGTATAGGCTTCGCGATAGTCTTCGGTACTATGCCGTGAGCCTTGTTGTACTCGTCCTGCACCTTGCGGCGCCTTGAAGTCTCATCGATGCAGACCCTCATCGCCTTGCTGATGTAGTCGGCGTACATTATGACGCGCCCGTGCTCGTTTCGCGCAGCACGGCCAACTGTCTGGATGAGTGAGGTCTCCGTTCTGAGGAAGCCCTCTTTGTCTGCGTCGAGTATCGCTATGAGCGAGACCTCCGGAAGGTCGAGACCTTCTCTCAGCAGGTTGATGCCGACAAGCACGTCGAACTTGCCCATTCGAAGGTCGCGTATTATCTCGAGCCTCTCGAAGTTGTCTATGTCGGAGTGCAGATATCTCACCCTTATGCCCTGCTCCTGCAGATACTTGGTGAGGTCTTCTGCCATGCGCTTTGTGAGAGTGGTCACGAGCACACGCTCTCCGTTCTTTGCCGTCTCGTATATCTCGCCGATGAGGTCGTCGATCTGGCCTTCGGTCGGCCGCACCTCGATCTCGGGATCGAGGAGGCCTGTAGGCCTGATGAGCTGTTCGGCTGTCACTCCGCCCGAACGCTCCAGCTCATATGCGGCCGGCGTTGCCGACACATATACCGTCTGCCCCGTAAGCTCGTTGAACTCCTCAAAGCGGAGCGGTCTGTTGTCGAACGCCGACGGAAGCCTGAATCCGTATTCCACCAGCGACTCCTTGCGGGCATGGTCGCCGTTGTACATAGCCCTGAGCTGCGGAAGCATCGCGTGCGACTCGTCGATGATCGTCAGAAAGTCCCCGTCAGGGAAATAGTCGATCAGAGTGTATGGCCTCTCACCCGGCTTCAGGAAGTTTATATGCCTCGAGTAGTTTTCGATGCCCTTGCAGGTGCCGACCTCCATCATCATCTCGATGTCGTAGTTTGTGCGCTGCTCAAGCCTCTCGGCCTCCAGCAGTTTTCCGTTCGATCTGAACCAGTCGAGCCTCTCGCGGAGCTCCTCTCTGATGGACGCGACCGCGAGCTGCATGTCTTCTCTGCTCGTTATGTAATGGGTCGCCGGGAAGATCGATATGTGCGACCTCGTTCCGGTTATCTCGCCTGTGAGCGGATCGATCTCACGGATACTCTCGATCTCATCGCCGAACATCTCGACTCTGACAGCGTTTTCGCCCCCCGCCGGATAGATGTCTACGATGTCTCCGCGGGCTCTGAACGTTCCTCTGGCGAAGTCCATGTCGTTGCGCGTGTACTGGATATCCGTCAGCTTTCTCAGAAGCTGCATCCTGTCCATCTCAAGGCCGGGTCTCAGACTGATCAGCTGGTTGCGGTATGATGACGGACTACCAAGTCCGTAGATGCACGATACCGAAGCGACGATGATGACGTCTCTCCGCTCGAGCTGAGCTGCCGTCGCCGAGTGTCTGAGCTTGTCGATCTCCTCGTTGATATCCGCGTCCTTCTCTATATACATATCAGTCGAAGGGACATATGCCTCCGGCTGGTAGTAATCGTAGTATGAGACGAAGTACTCGACTGCGTTGTCAGGGAAGAGTTCTTTGAACTCCCCGTGCAGCTGAGCCGCAAGAGTCTTGTTGTGAGATATGACCAGAGTCGGTTTCTGCACGGCCTCGATGATCTTGGCCATCGTAAACGTCTTGCCGGAGCCGGTGACGCCCATCAGCGTCTGCGCCTGCCGTCCCGCAAGAATACCGTCGGCTATCTCGCGTATAGCCTGCGGCTGGTCTCCCATCGGAGCAAATTCACTTTTAACAACAAACTTTCCCATCGCGTATAGTGTATCAGAAAAAAGACTTTAGAACAAGTGTTCTTCTGCGATATAATAAATATGAGCTACCATAGAAGGAAATGCTTCCTTTGTCACCACGGCGTTGCCGAAAGGTCGGAAGCATTAACCTCAGGAGGCATTGCTCCTTCGGTAAATGGCGGTTAGCCCTCCGCGGAGGGACTGTGACCCTCCGAGTATATAGAAATCCCCGGTGGAAATCAATTGAAAGGAGGGTGGTGCCAATGGATGTATTCCAGTTTATGACAACTGCAGGCTTCGCGCTTGCGTTCTTCATGGCCGGATACAATTTCGGCAAAAGAAAATAACCGCCCAACGCCACATTGATGCGGTTATTATCTAACCAATTCATTTCCGGGCTAACCGTCGATGTCAGGGCTCCGTCACTTCGTGACACCTCACATCAAGTCTATCGGTAGCTCTTTTCTACATTCATTATATTGAATCGCTGCAAAAAGTAAAGTCTTCGATGATGTTCGGGATCGAATCTCTGTATATACGTCCCGAGAATGCCTCATGCGGCAGAGGTATGAACCTGACTCCTTCAGGGACGATCGGTTCGTACATAGGATCGGCGACCACCGCATAGGCTCCGCTGAGTTCCGGGATGATGTCATCCTCGTCCGGAGTCATGCGGTCGCATTCCCGCAGGATCCCCTCCGGACATTCCGTTGCGCAGAGCACCTTTGCCGGGATGCCGCATTCCATTTCGATCGCGCCGGCCAGCGACAACGACATGACTCCCTCTCCTATCACAGCGACGAAGCCCTCTTCATATGTACTGCCGTCTCTGCCGTTCTCTCCGTTCAGGAATATACCGGACTGAACGCTTATCTCTGCCGATCCGAAATCCGCAGGGACGCTTCCAGACTCTTTTGCTTTCGTGAATTCTTCAAGCTTTATTTTTATCATATCCGCGAGCAGGCCCGGCAGTTCATTCCCAACCGGGAGCCCGACTGCGTAAGGGATCCCGAATTTTTCATACAGCACCTTCGCGGCTCCAAAGCCCGCGGCCGATACCACCAGGTTCACATCCGCCTCTGCCGCATGGCTGAGCTCTTCAAGTGTGCTTCCCATGGCCCACTTTGATACGACTTCAAAGCCTTCGATCTCAAGCCATTTGACTATGGACGCATCGGTACCGTTCACGGAGAAGTCCAGAGGAGTAAGTCCGATAATGTTGACGCGCAGCTTTCCGCCTACGCCACTTTTCTTGTTTCCTTCCGTGTCCTTTGATGCGTTCTCTGCGCTTTCTGCGATTCCTTCTGCAGCTCCGGTTCCAGGCTCTTTGACGAAGCGTTCTGCAATGCCTGCCAGCGCCATAGACGCGCCATGGATATACGTATTCATGCCGGTAGTCGGGAATCCGAGTGACGGTATCCCCGTCCTCTGCTCTATCACCTGAGCGACCGCCTCATAGTCGAAGCCGGTCATGGCAGAGATTGGACTGCCTGCCAGGGCGATGAATTCAGGATGGAGCTCTGATGCCGCCTCCTCTATATCTCCGATCAGCTTCTCATCGTCCCCCATTATGGCCTCCATCTCGGAGAGACCGGAGATGTAGATCATGCTGTCCATGTCGTACCAGCGCGGCTCATCGTGAGTCGTGTAGGTGGAATTGCATCCGGACGCGTCGTGCATCACGACCATTCCGCCCAGCTCAAAGAGAGCCGAGCATACGCCCATCACATCTGCCGAGTATATTGAAATGATCCTTGCAGTCTGTTTCATTTTATTTCCTTTTAAGCTCAATTCGTCATCGGCTTTATCAGCGGACGCACACCTCACATCCGAGGCCCTTTATCTGCACCAGTCCGCGCATGTCCTTCTCTTCTCTGTATGCATCCTGCATGAGGTCGAATGTGCGGGTCACGGCTTCATAGCCGTTCATTCCGCCTCCTTCAACAACATTGATGAAGTGGTTTGTATTCTCGAAGTAAGCAGCCTTCTGTCCGATCGCAAGCATCCCGCATGCAGAAGTGCCCTTGTTTTCTGCATCCGCCTCCGGAGCCGGATCCGCCGAGTTTGCTGTATTGGCAAAGCGCATGTCAACATGCACTGTCGGACAGAGCTCCAGATCAGGGAAGACCTTCTGCAGGTATTCGAACGTCGCCTTGTCTCCGCCTGATACTCCGTCAAGATAGACCTTCTTCACGTTGAAACCGTGATCGAGCAGGAGCATTGCCAGCCCGAGAGGTCTCGGGCAGAATGTGTAATCTATCGCTACCGGGGTATCGCCGATCAGCGCCTTGGTCTCTTCGGCTGCCGCTTCGCACTCAGCCCTCTTCTGCGCGATCTCTTCTTCGGTCCGCGCGAGACCGCTCCTGCCGGTCTCCTGCTCCAGCAGTTCCGCCAGCTCCGCGAAAGTCCTGTCTATCTCGCCGTAGTCGAAGCTGAACGCCAGCTTAAAATGCTTTCTGCTGAGCCGCTCCGCAAGAGTGTCTCCTCCGGGCGCCGCGTCAGGATAATAAGATATGAAGACTCCTGCCTCCGCCATCCTCTGATACTCTTCGTAGGTTTTGCAAGAAGTGATCTCGCGGACGGTAAGTCCGCCGCGCCTCAGCATCTGCATGAGGTCACTGTCCGGCTGCGTAGGTATGTCGCTTCCGATGATCGAGACCGTGCCGCGGTCTTCTTCGCACGGACGCAGGAATTTATAGATGCTCGTCCGCATCAGCTGGTCCGGGGTGAGCCCGCTCTTTCGCATTATCGGGTTCATGTAGCCGTCGGCAAAGTCGATGTCGGGGAAGCGGCTCCTCAGCTCGCGGTATACCATGTCGATGTCGGTGCCCGTGAAGTGATGGATGCAGCTAGTGTGCACCATGACCGCAGGCGGGCGCTTCGGGAGCTTGTTTATGATGTCAGTTACACCGTCGATGATGAGGTCTTCCATGTCGCCGTCGAGAAGGTCATTCTCTCTTACAACGACGGACGAGAATCTGTCGACCGCTCCCATCTCGGCGGCCGTGAGGACTACGCCGCGGAGGCAGCCCGCGGCACAGACATAGACGAGGTGCAGCTGAGGCACCAGCATGCCTGTGTGGACGATGTTCCAGGTGCCGCGCGCCGGCGACGAGTATTCGAGGCCCGAGCGGAACGGCGCCGGAAAGCTTGCGTCCCCTATCCTTACGGACGGAAGCTTAGCTGCCGCAAGCGGCATATTCTGTTTTTCATTTACCTTTTTTATCATTTATCGATCCCACATAGTTCGATCAGGGTTTTTGCGAGTCTGCGGTATTCGCCTGCCATGCCGCTGTCAGGGAATGCCTCGATGACGGTTTTGCCGAGGTCCTCCGCATCGGTGACGGTCTCGCTGCGGCTGAGTTCTCCGATGACTTCGCTTCCGATGTCGTCCGCGAGCTCGGCAACCTTGGCTTCCTCATCGCGCACGTCCCTGCGGTTGAGGATTATCCCGCCGAGGCTCGCGTATCCGCGGTCCTTAAAGCCATCCAGAGCGACCGCGATATTTGCGGCGGCATGTATGGCCATATTCTCACCCGAAGTGATCACGAAGACCTTGTCAGCGTATCCCCCGCGCATAGGCATGGAGAAGCCGCCGCAGACGACATCGCCCAGAACGTCATAGATCACGACGTCCGGCTTATAAACATCGTAAGCGCCCTTCTCTTTAAGCTTCTCCAGGGCCGCGATGATCCCGCGCCCCGCGCAGCCGAGTCCCGGCGTAGGTCCGCCTGCTTCCACGCAGATGACTCCGCCGTAACCCTCGCGCACCATATCCGAAAGCTCAAAAGCGTTCTTCTTTTCGCGCACGAGATCCAGCACGGTCGTCATCCCGCCTGTTCCGTGCAGGCTCTGAGTCGAATCGGCCTTCGGGTCGCAGCCTATCTGCATGACCCTGTAGCCCATGTCCGCCAGAGCGGCCGACACATTGGACACAGTTGTAGACTTGCCTATACCGCCTTTTCCGTATACTGCTATCTTTACCATATTCTTCTCCTGTTGGTCCTTATTCCCGTAAACAAAATACTCTGCTCCCCTGTGTAAGAGAGCAGAGCCGGTTTCGCTTTTACGCCTATCGTGGCGTTTTCTCTGCACATCGTACTTAGGTCTCAAGCCTTGCGGATTTTGACTTCAGGGGATGTTTCGGGATATCAGGACTTTGCGTAGGTCACCTTTGCGTTGATGCCGTCCAGTCTTCCGAGCGCGCCCGAGAGTGAATTGATCTTGTCCATCGGGGCGTCGATGGCTACGCTGATTATGTTGAGAGCTTTCTCTCTATAAGGGATCCCCATCCTTCCGAGGATGTAACCGGAGTACTCATGGAGGAGCTCATTCAGCGCATCGACCCGGTCGGCGTTCGTGACGATTATACTTATCACGGCGACTCTTGTTTCCATCGATATCTCTCCTTTATTC
>JAFUGO010000051.1 GCA_017469325.1 Mogibacterium sp.
ACCGCCCAATTGCGGAAGAGGTAGCACAGCGGTCTGTGCCAGAAGTACACGTTCAGGGTCCTTGAGCCTACCGTGGTAGCGAAACCAAGATCCTTGTCCGGTATGACCGCAATGATGCACAGGGTAAGCGCTATCGCGAAGGCCCACACCGCAAGCCTTATCCACCAGCCGTTCGCATATGCGTAGCTGAAGAAGTCCTGCAGGAATTCATATGAGCGGCGCCCCGTGAACCACTTGCGCCAGCTGTACATCCCCCACTTGCCAAGGGCACATACTGCCATCGAGGCGATGATGCCGAGCCAGCCGATTATCTTCAAATAGCCCTTGCCCTCGAAGAATGCGTTGAACTTCTTCATATCCATGTAGTAGCCAAGCATGTATATCGGCAGGAAGTTGATCATTCGTGAAAGGCATAATGTGTCCCCGACCGCCGGGAAGTATCCGATCGCAGCGCTCAGGGCGAAGGCTCCGGTGATCATCATCCACGGCTTCACCTTTTCATCTATACGGCGCATCAGGTAAAAGAGCATCTCGTACTCAGCCATGACAAAGAGGTACCACGGGATGCCCGGCTCCTCGATCCAGTGCCACAGCGGGTTCTGTCCCATCAGCGTCCTGGTGAACTGCAGGAATATCTTGAGTCCGTATCCGCAGAGGAAGAACCCCAGCACCTTATCCCAGCGCATGCGGGTCTCGCCTTTGATCCCGAGCGATGCCCTCTCCGCCGTAATGTACTGCTTGTGCACCAGCCCCGAGATGAGGATGAACGCCGGCATGTGGAATGAATAGATCCACAGTGTCGTCCATCTTACGAGGTGCGAATCCGACACGTAATCGGTCGTCATATGTCCAAGCACCACCAGGAATATGAGGAGGGCTTTGACGTTGTCATATCTGTATATCCTCTGTTTCATAGCATCTTCCTTTTATCTTTGATCAGCTTGCCGGACGCATTATGACCACCGAGCCCGGTGTCGCGCCGCTGTAATGATCGTCGCCGATCAGGTTTTCATCCACGCCTCCCATATACGGGTCAGCGTCTCCCGCGGCTCCGGCGTCATGCGGACCGTCCCCGTCATATCTCGTTATGACGATGCGGTCATCGTAGATGTCTATCACGCTTCCGGTGAGGGTCTCGTCAGCTGAGCGGTAGCCCTCGCCGCCATTCTTATACTGCCCCGGCGAGCAGTTCATGTAATATCCGGTATAGCCGGCATTCATGTAGGTGAACTTCAGCGTCTTCTCCTCGAAGTTGTCAGTATATGTACCATTACCGATTACCGGCAACAGCAGGGTGTCTCCCGGCTGCTTCATGACGCTTCCGCCGCCCATGTAGCAGTCCCATCCCTTGGAATGATTATGTCCGAAAAGATAGATGATGTCCAGTTTTGCAGCGGCATCGTTCACAGTATCGAAGATCAGCGATGAGTACATGTTATCACCGGTCGAATGCTTTGATGATGTGCGGGCGGTGTAATGAAGAGGTACGTGTCCGGCAATGATTACCGGCCTCTTCTCTCCGGCTGCAATAAGACCGTCGAAGCACTCTTTCATCCTGGATGCTGCAGCCTCGACTTTTGCCTTCGAGCCTCCGACCTTGCCCTGCTTCCACGGGAAGTCCGACTCGGTGTTGACCACATATACAAGGCAGTCGTCGAATTCATGCAGCCCGCTCTCAGAAAGCGCATCCGTCATCTTGTCGTGGTTGCCCTGTACAAACAGCATATCGTCGTCATCAACCAGCGGTGCCTCTTCTTCGATAACATTCTTTATCTCCGCAATGGAGTCATCCGGGCTCAGCTGGTAGTCATGGAGTTTGGCATCGTTGGTGTAGTCTCCGCAGATCACGGATATCTCAGGCTGCCTTCCGTCCTCAGAGACCGACTCAAGAAGTCCGCGAAGCGTATCTTCCGGGTCGTCGAATCCGGATGCCGCCTGGTAATCCGATGCTGCAAAGATTGAAGTGTTCGGTCCGTACGGATCCTTTCTGTATCTGCGTTCAAGATCAAGTGCAAGCGCCGTGTCATTCGTAAAGTACGCATCAGCTCCTATATCTATCGCTTCCAGGATCTCATCCTCGGTGTTCAAAGTCCACACACTGAACCTCTTGCCGGCATCGTGAACCGCCTTGCAGTTTGACCCGGACATAAAGTTGGTTCGCACTGAAAGCTCATCGGTCGCATTATCTGCAAGAGCCTCATTCAAGACATCCTTCGTTTTTACGATCCTTATCTTCCGCATATCCGGATATATCTCTTCGCCTCTGTGCAGGACACTCCCGTATTCGGACTGCAGATCGACATGCCCGGCCATATCGTGCTCATCGACCACCTTCTGAAACGCGTCCATGACCGTATCACTGTCATCCTTGATCTCAATTAGGTAATGCACCTTGTCTTTGTATCGCTCAAATACATCGCTCAGCTTAAGGAGGGGTTCTCCATTGTATGTCCTAAGCTTATCTATCTGCTCGTCGGTCATGTCCGAATAGTAACGTCCGTCTCCGGTAAGCCTGGCTGCTGTCAGGTCGTGCGAAACATAAAGAGTCCCGTCAGCGGAGATAACTATATCCAGGTCAACATAATGTGAGCCGGCTTCGATGTTCCTGTCATATGATGCAAATGAATGCTCGTCGGCGGCTTCTGTGTGTCCGTGTGAATAGACACGTTCCTGCGGCAGAAAGCTGCCGGCTGCCCTATGCGCGTAGAACTCCGCATCGGATGCGCCCTTATCAAGTGCGGCGGTAATCTGCAGATCGCTCTTTGACGCCTCTACGGATTCTGTCTGTGCGTTTTTCGCCGAGTCAAGTGGGCCGTGCTTATATACAATAAAACCGCCCGCCGCAACGACGGCAAGCAACAAAACCATTATTAACGATCCGAGTTTCTTTTTCAAAACGCAGTATTATCTCCTTTGTGATAATTAAGTATAACAGACGCCGATATACTCGGTCACCTGCATACAATCCCGAACGCCGTTTCTCCCGCCGCCATAATATGTGTCTATCTTCACAGTGACAAAGAAGCTCCCAACCTTTTACAGTTGAGAGCTTCTTGTGGCTTTAATAATGATCGCCCGTCAGTTCTTTTGTGATATCCGGCGTGTCTTCGGGCATCCGTTAATCATTCTTCGGATATATATATGGATAGTCGCCTTCTGCATCGAGGTCTGTTCTTTGATCATCGAAGTGGTCTTTGCCTTCTCCGTACATAGCATCAAACAGCATCATTTTGTACAGGAGTTTTTCATTATCGTTGCCTTTCAGCGCCTGGTCAGATACCACTATTACTTTAACCGAAGGAGCAAACTCTTTATACTTGTCATATACTGATTCTGCTTTATCCTTTGCGGAAGACTCACTATAGTTTTTAATAAACACTACTACATAGTTAGGAACATCACCATCTTTTGAGAGCTGCCCCTTGCAGTCCTCCACCAGTCCTTTTTCAGAGCTATCTCCATCGTCTACCGTAACAATGAAACGCTCATCAGCTTTCACATCGTTTGCAGCTGTTTCGAAGTCCTCATTCCACCAGTCATGATTCGACTTCCATATAGCTTTTAGCGTCTGATCTGTCGTAGCATTATAAGGAGCTCCTTCGGTTATCTGTGTGCCATCTTCTGTTTCCCAGCCCAGGAACTTATATCCGGTTCTCGTCAGTGTCGGAAGTGCAGGGTATGTGCCTCCCTCTTCGATAGTTATATCTGCCGGAGTGTCAACGCCTTCAGCGCCATTAATATTGAAGCTGACTTTATGCGGTGTTTTGGTTTCCGGTGTTGGGTCCGGCTTTTGTTCAGAATTCCCGGATCCGCTCTTCTTCCAGTGTGCGTAAAGGGTGTGAGCATTGCCGTTGGTGACCTTTGTCTTTGAAGTTACCTTGTCACCATTGGTCTTTTTTGTATACCAGCCTTCAAAGGAATGACCCTCCCAGGTAGGAGTCGGGAGA
>JAFUGO010000052.1 GCA_017469325.1 Mogibacterium sp.
GCCGCTTTGCCGTTACATTCGCAAGATGCCCCGCGATATCCGTTGATAGCTGCTCTACCGGGCTGTACAGCGAATACTCCGGCTGCTCCTTCTCTGCTCCATCTGCTGCAGCACTCAGCTCTTTCAGCTTCTCAGCTACCTTCTTTTCTTCTTCGATGATGTCTTCCTCTTTTCCCTTTTTGATATTGAACATTTCAGATCCTTTCTACCGGCAGTCCGGATTTTGGCATAAAAAATCCCCACCCGGAATTGAGCAGGGATGTATTGCCGGCAGAATCAGATCTGTCAGTCAAGGAGCTTTATGAGGAGCTCGTCTACTGCATCAGTGTAGCGGCCCTCAGCTATAAGTGTATTTCTCAATTCATTGAGAGCAAAGACGAGCACTCTTATCTCGTCATGCGTAAATTTTATCTTGGGTCTGAACATGCTGAACACCTCGTCTTTCATTTTTGAATTAAGTCTAATGCAGGAAAACCAGGTCTGCAAATGTGCGATTATTGATCGAGGTTAGAAAAGTGTGAACACTTTTCTAACTGTTTAATCCTGAGCAGTTCTTGCCTGCCGTGTCAACTATGCCTGCGTTTTTTGACGATTTTTTGCGATTTCCGGCACTTTGCTTCTGACTATTTTTCTGACTATTTCCCTCAAAAAACCTACGTCTGTATAGGTATGAACAGGTCCATATGCGTTTTCATCAAAATCGGCAAAATCGCTGCATCGCTTGAAATCACTCGCATCTGTTGCAATAAAAAAGCTCCAGAGTTTTACCTCTGAAGCTTCAAAAGTGGTGGAGATGGTGGGAGTCGAACCCACGTCCAAGAATGTTTCCGAAAGACTTTCTCCGAGCGCAGCCGATTGATGCTGTTTCGCTCACCCTTCGCCAAGCCGGCAAGCTCGGGGTTTCGCTATCCCGTGGATACTCTTACGCTACCGGGCACTCACGCAAGAGGTCCCTGCATGGTCGACGCCTGATTCTCAGACTGCAGGTGATCTGAGGCAGACGCGCGGGGCTGAACTATGCAGCCAGTGCGAAATTGTTGTTTGTTTTAGCGTTTCTTTTTAACGGGTACTTTTTACGTGGATCACCGCCACGGCTCGCTTATCCTTGTTCCACACACCTGTCGAAACCATTACACCCCCACGGTGTGATAAGAGCGGCAGCTTCGGCTGCCGCTCCATTATTATAGCTGTTTTTTTGTCCCTGTCAACAAAGTGAAGTTTTCGTTCTTTCTCATATAATACGCCAGCATCAGCGACTGGAATGTCTGGGCTACCAGAGAGCCGATCCAGGATCCCCAGATGCCCCAGCCGAGTACAAACACGGTGAATGCCAGAACGCCCAGATTGACTACCGAGAACGAAACTACGCTCGCCTTCATTACCTCTTTCATAGCTCCGACGCCCTGCAGACAGCCGGTAAGCGCAAACTTTATGGTCTGGCTCAGACAAATGGCTCCGATAAACAGGCAGGACTTAGCTCCCATTTCTATGAACTCAGGGTCATCACTGAAGAAGCTGTAAAAGGCTCTTCCGCCGACCATGATCAGAGCTCCGAGCACCAGTGCCGCAGCCGCGCCCAGCATCAGGATGTTCTTCGTATATTCGTTGATCTTCTCTTGGTCTTTCGCGCCGTAGCTGCGTCCGACCAGAGCCACTCCGCTCGTCGTGAGCCCGCTTCCGAGCGCCTGATTTACGTTCATCAGATGCATTCCTATGGCATATACGGCCATCTGGAATGACCCTATTCTGGCGACGATAGCACCTATAAAGAGTATGCTGACTCTTGTTACAAGGCCGTCGGTGACAGTGCTCTTCGACAGCTCGCGTATCTCCTTTGTACCCTCATTCGACAGCCTGTACCTCTTTTTAAGGCAGTACGGGATGTTGACAAACAACTTCTTATTGCTGGCGATCACCAGCATAAATATGAGCGCTGCTATGTTACCCGCGACAGTAGCTATGGCGGCTCCGGTTATACCGAGAGCCGGGAAGCCCCAGTGACCTTCGATCAGCAGATAGTTGAAGAAGATATTGACCGCGCATGAGATGACATTCGATGTGAACGTCAGCGTGGTATGTCCGCATCCTCTCATGGCTGAGTTTATCGCCATAAAGGTGGTGTTGAATATCATTCCGCCGAGCAGGATCCTGAAGTAGATCACGGACGCGTCGAGGGTATCCGCCTGATGCGCAAAAGCGATCATTATTGGCCTCGCCAGCACGACTGAAACTGCTCCCAGGAAGATGCTGAGGATCAGTACGATCTTGAGCACCGAATCAAAGTATTGGTTTGCCTTCTCCTGATCCTCCTCGCCTACGCTCTTTGCGACCAGACTCGTCAGAACTGTGTTCATCGCAAAGAATACGCTGAAGATGAAGAGCCTCGGCGGGTTGGTTACGGAAACGGCGGAGATAGCCGTGACTCCCATTACCGCTACCATCTTTGAGTCTATGATCGACGCGAATGTAGTGAACAGCGTCTCGAGGAATGACGGAATTCCTATTACAAGAATATCCTTGAGTATCTTTTTATTGATTTTCTTTCACCCCGTTCTACAGATTTGCTGCTCCGTATTTGTTGAGCAGGTCGTGCTTGAGATTCCACAGCGGCTTGCTGAGGTCCACGTAGTAAGTCTGCGGATTCTCGAATCTCAGAAGTTCGCCCCAGAGTTTGTCCACCTGCTCCGTGCAGGTCTTCTTGATCTCTTCGATGCCCGGCTCCTCATAAACGAGTTCACCCTTTTCGAAAATCGGAACGAGCAGCTCGACCGCCTCATAATCGTAGAGGACTTTGCGCTTCCATACCGCGTTAGGATCAAAGATCTCGAACGGCTTGCCGTCAGGCAGCGGCTCGTCTCTCAGCATGATCACGTCGGCGAGCGCCTTGCCGTGGTCCTTGCCGTAGAATCTTACGACCTTCTTGAATCCCGGGTTGGTGATCTTCTCTACGTTCTCGGAGATCTTCATCTTTGGAGTGAGCTCTCCGTCCCTGATGATACCGGACAACTTGTACACACCGCCGAATACAGGTTCAGACCTTGCGGTAATGAGCCTCTCGCCTACTCCGAACGAGTCGATCTTAGCGCCTTCGAGGATAACGTCTCTTATGATGTACTCGTCGAGCGAGTTGCTGATGACGATCTTGCAGTCTGTGAGTCCCTCCGCGTCGAGGACCTTGCGGCACTCTCTCGTGAGATATGTGATGTCTCCGGAGTCGATACGGATGCCCATCTTCTCAGGCTTCAGCTCCTTGAACACCTTGATGGCGTTCGGGAGACCTGACTTGAGCACGTTGTAGGTGTCTATCAGCAGAGTCGCGTTCTGTGGATAGAGCTCGGTGTATTTATAGAATGCCTCGTATTCGCTGTCGAAGCTCTGTACCCAGCTGTGAGCCATGGTTCCGAGAGCCGGTGTTCCGTGGTTTCTGTCTGCGATGGTGCACGCGGTGCCTGCGCAGCCTGCAATGTATGAAGCTCTTGCTCCGTAGACCGCAGCGTCAGCTCCGTGCGCGCGCCTTGTTCCGAATTCCATTACCGGTCTGCCCTGTGCGGCTCTTACGATCCTGTTTGCCTTGGTGGCGATCAGGCTCTGATGGTTGAACTGCATCAGTATGAACGTCTCGACAAACTGAGCCTGGATCAGAGGTCCCTTTACTATCATGACCGGCTCGTGAGGGAATATCGGGTAGCCCTCAGGCACCGACCATACGTCGCAGGTGAATTTGAAATCTCTCAGGAAGTCGAGGAACTCCTCGCTGAAGCAGTTCTTGCTCCTGAGGTAATCTGTATCTTCTTCGGTAAAGCTGAGGCGCTTCATGTACGCGATTATCTGCTCGAGTCCGGCCATGATGGCGAATCCGCCCCCGTCCGGAACGCGTCTGAAGAATACATCGAAGCACGCCTCCGCGTCCTTGATATCCGAGTTGAAGTATCCGTTTGCCATCGTGATCTCATAGAAATCAGTCAGCATTGTAAGATTATAGTCGTTAAGCATATCGCTCTCCTTTGATGCTTTTCAGCGGATGTTTATCAGACTAATTATAGTGTCCGCGATCGGCATTTGCAATCTGTCAAATGTTGAGGATGCCCCGTTTGCGTGGTAGAATAAAGGCTGTTATGATAGAGATCGCGATTACCGCTAACGACTCCGGACGCAGGCTCGACAGATTCCTCAGAAAGTACCTTCCGGGTGCCTCTCTGGGCGAGATCTACAGGATCATCCGCAAGGATGTAAAGGTCGACTCAAAGCGCAGAAGCGAGTCGTACATATTGAATGAAGGCGAGATCCTCGCGCTCTACCTGTCGGATGAGACGCTCGCAAAGTTCGGCGCAGCCGGAATCGGCGGCACGAGCAGCGGAGTCCGGGACAGATCGAAGGGGCGCGGCAAAGCGAAGCGCAATTTCACTGTCGTATATGAGGACGACGCGGTCCTTGCCGCGGGCAAGCCGTTCGGGCTTCTGACCCACGGTGATTCGCGTGAGAAGAAGGATCACCTCGCCAACCAGGTCAAAGATTATCTTATCGAGACAGGCGCGTATGATCCGCGTAACGAAAAGGTCTTTGCTCCCGCTCCTGTCAACAGACTGGACCGCAACACGACCGGGATCGTGCTCTTCGGAAAGACGTCGGCTGCTCTCAGAGAGCTCACCCGCATTATCCGTGATGATGAGCTCCGCAAGTTTTACATGACCATAGCCTGCGGAGAGATCAAAGAGCCGCTGTATCTTTCGGGAGAACTGGTAAAAGACGAGGCGGCAAACAAGGTACGTATAGTTGATGCGGGCGCATCTGCAGGCGGCGATAAATCAAGGCATGTGGAGACCATCGTCAGGCCGCTCGAAGCACTGAGATTCGGGGACGGCCTTTCAGCCACGCTATGCGAGGTCGAGCTCGTGACCGGAAGATCGCATCAGATAAGAGCGCATCTTGCGAGTACCGGGCACCCTCTCATCGGAGACAGCAAGTACGCATGCGAAGTCAGGTCCTCAGCCGGACTTGCGCGTGCAGTAAACAGATATGTGAAGGAACGTTTCGGGCTTTCGACTCAGCTGCTCCATGCGGGCAGGATCGAGTTCCGCGAAAGCGTCAGCGCATCGGACGTCCTCGGCTATCTGGCAGGCCGGACCTTCACCGCAGCTCTTCCGCAGAGGTTCTCCGCGATAGTCCGCGGGCTCGGCGGGGCCCGGGATCAGATCACTAGCTAACAGCAGACTCAGCCGGTCATGACCGGCGGGCCGGAAGGAAAATAGATGAGATCAGACAGATATAAGAAAAGCAATATTACAAGCAGCATGGAACATGAGGACAAAGTCGACTTCTGGGCCGGCGCTTCCATAGACCAGCACGCGGACAGCATGCCTCAGAAGGAGACCGCGGGGAGCTTCATAAAGAACCTCCTCATAGATGTCGTCATCGCGGTACTTCTCGCAGGCGCCGTTCTGTACTTCATACGTCCTACGATCGTCAAGCAGTCTTCGATGGAAGACACTCTCCACGAGAACGACTACATGATCATGTACAGGCAGGCATATAAAAAGAGCACCCCTGAGAGAGGCGATATCATCATATTCCAGAGCCAGCTTACGGATGAAGACTCCGGCAAAGATAAACTGCTCATAAAGCGCGTCATCGGTCTCCCGGGAGATGAGATCATGATCAAAGATGAGCAGCTGTACATAAACGGCACAGCTTACAATGAGGATTATCTGAAGGACGGTTACACTCCTGCGTTTGAGATACCTCAGGAAGGCGAAACATACACCGTGCCTGACGGCGAGTACTTCTGCATGGGAGATAACCGTGTCGGCAGTGTCGATTCGAGGCGCAGCGAAGTCGGATGTGTTCCGCTCGAGGCCATAAAGGGAAAGGTCATCGTAAGGCTCTTCCCTTTCAATAAGATAAAGAGATTCTAGATGAAGCAGTCAAAAGGAAGAAAAGTAATAGCGAATAATAAGAAGGCTTTCCACGACTACACCATCGAGGAGCGCTATGAGGCCGGAATCGTGCTCACGGGGACCGAGATAAAATCGATCCGCAAGGGCTCGTGCAGCATCAAGGAAAGCTATGCCAAGATCACAAACAAGGGAGAACTTATTGTGACCGGCATGCACATCGCGCCTTACGAGCAGGGAAACCGTTACAACGTGGACCCGCTGAGGGTGCGCACTCTTCTGATGCACAAAAAGGAGATCAACAAACTTTACGGGACCATCAAGACCCAGCAGGGGCTGACGCTGATCCCTCTTACGGTCTATCTTGACGAGCACGGCAGATGCAAGGTGGAGCTGGGGCTTGCGCGAGGCAAGAGAAATTATGACAAGCGTGAAGCCGAAGCAAAGCGCGATGCCGAGCGCAAGATGGATAAGGCCATCAAGGCATCCCGAAACAGATAATATCTTTAACATACCGGCCATATACTTTCATAAACAAGCCCGCAGCATGAAGCTGCGGGCTGAATTTATTGAGGAATGCGTTGAAGTATTAGAAACCAAAATGCGGGATAAACTATACTTCCAAATCGTAAAGATAGTGGCCGCTTGCATTTATAAGCAGCGTTCCGGACGGATGCGGAAGCTTCCTGTGGAAGCCTTTGATCTCTTCCGCGCTCTCCGGTGAGCCCGCAGCATTGACGGCAAAGTATCCGCCGTATTCTTTGTGCACATGCCCGTAGCAATGGAGCTGCGGGCTGAATTTATTAAGGAAAGCATTGAAGCATTCGAAGCCGGTATGCGGCAGGTCGTCGAGGTCGCCGTAGCCCTTGCACGGGGCATGCGTGAGCATGATGTCGAAGGCCGGCCGCGCGGCGGCGTCCGCGCCGCTCCCGGCAGCCGAGGCCCTGCCCC
>JAFUGO010000006.1 GCA_017469325.1 Mogibacterium sp.
CGCCATGATAACCGAAAAAGACAAGAAAAACATGGAGCAGTTCTACAAGGCTGTAATCTCTCTCGAGGATGAGGAGGAATGCCGCAGGTTTTTTGATGATGTGGCAACAATAAAAGAGCTGCTTGATCTTTCGGCCAGGCTTGAGGTGGCGCGTATGCTTGATGAAGGATCCGTATTCAGCGAGATCAGCAGGGAGACGGGCGCAAGTTCGGCTACCATCAGCCGCGTAAACAAGTGCCTTACCTACGGGGAGGGCGGATACAAGGCGGTCCTTTCAAGATTAAAAGAATAATAAAAAGCGCCTGCGGGTCCATCCGCAGACGCTGTCAGTGTTTGCTGCTATTCTATTCGGCTTTGACTTCTACGCCGTCATATACGAAGCAATCCATGAACCTCAGCTTGAAGAGGTTCTTTTTATGCAATGAATCTATGCGCTCCTTCGTTGCCGGATCATCGATCTCACCGGTGCGGATGTATCTGTCGAGCACGGCATATGTGAAGCCGAGCTTGTCCTCGTCGGAGAGTCCGGACAGACCGTCAGTAGGGACTTTCTCGATCAGCGCGGAAGGAAGCTCCAGCACTCTTCCGATGGCGCGTATCTCTGCTGTCGTAAAGCATGACATCGGGCTGAAATCACCTACCGAGTCTCCGTATCTGGTGGAATATCCGACCCAGTCCTCAGAGAGGTTGCAGGTGTTCACGACCCTGCCGTTTTTGCTCTGGCCTATCGCGTAAAGGGTAGACATGCGGAGGCGCGGAGGCAGATTGATTACGGAATCTCTGCTTATCTCTACGCCGGCATCGCCGATCTCCTTCATGAGAGAATCGTAGGCACCTTTTATATTGACTATGTAATGTTCGATCCCGAGATGGCCGACAAGAAGTTTTGCCATGTCGATGTCGGACTGCTCGCCGTTTGGCATCAGGACTCCGATCACTCTGTCCTTTCCGAGAGCTTCACAGCAGAGAGCGGCGGCGATCGAGCTGTCTTTACCTCCGCTGATGCCGACTATGGCATTGCATCCCGGACCGTTTTTTTCGAACCAGCCTCTTATCCATTCAACTGTTGCCTGTGCGGCTTTTGCAGCATCAAATTCCATTGGGGACCTCCCTTTACAGAAACTACACATTGCGTTTTTTTGTCTTCACACAGCTATTTTACCACACAAAAAATTATATGCTATAATTCATTCGTACAAATACGGACAGCGCAAAAGGGCGCAATAATATCAGGAGAAAACAGAGTATATGAAAACTTACTACATCAAAGATCTTAAACCGGATGAGAACCACAGGATCGAAGACAGGTTCCTGGTCAGGACGGCAGACATACGTGACGGCAATAACGGAAAAAGGCATCTGTATCTTTCACTCGCGGATGCCACAGGCGATATCCAGTCGGTAAAGTGGAGCCTCACACCGGATGAGATCAAAGCTTATTCAAAGATCAGATCGGGCATGGTCATCAGCGTCGTCGGAAGATGCCGTGACTACAAAGGCCAGAACCAGCTCATCCTTGACAGCATCAGAGGAGAGGCGAAAGAAGGCACATATGAAAGAGCAGACCTTTTCAAGGCGGCTCCGGAGAAGCCTGAAGACATGTACGATTATATCGTCGGCCGCATCAAAGCCTTTGAGGATGAAGACCTCAAAAAGCTCTGCCTCAGCTTCTATGAGGGAGACAGGGACCGCATAATGTATTTCCCTGCGGCGATGAGCAACCACCACGCCGAGTACGCGGGACTTCTTTACCATGTAAAGAGGATGATGATGATGGGAGAGCGCGCGTGTGAGGTGTATACATACCTCAACAAAGATCTGCTCCTGGCGGGTGTGGCTCTCCACGATATAGAAAAGCTGAATGAGCTCAATTCCGATGAGAACGGAGTGGTGCCTGAGTACACTCTAGAGGGCAAGATGCTCGGGCATCTCGTCATGGGAGTAGAGGCGATAGGCGAGCGCTGCAAAGAGCTCGGGATCGATCACGAAAAGTGCCTGCTCATGCAGCATATGTCGCTTACCCACCACTATGAACCTGAATTCGGAAGCCCTAAAAAACCGCTCTTCCCTGAAGCTGAGATGCTCCATTATCTGGACATGACAGACGCGAAGATGTTCGACATGGAGGATGCGCTCAGCAATGTGGAGCCGGGCGGATTCAGTGAAAGGGTGTTCACACTCGACAACAGAAAGCTTTATAAACGCACATTCTAAATGCAGCAGGAAGGAAAGCTCGGAAAGATAATATTCAACAATCCGGAGAACGGCTATACCGTGGCGGTCTTCGATACCGAAGAAGGCTCGTTTAGGATAGCCGGTTCTTTTGCTGAGCCGAAAACCGGGGCAAAGTACAGGCTCCAGGGCAGATTCACGGTGCATCCGCGCTATGGAGAGCAGTTCAGCGTCTCTTCTTATGAGGAGATGATGCCGGAGGGAGCCGACGCGATACTCGAATTCCTCTCGGCGGGCAACATAAGGGGGATCGGTCCGGCTACCGCGAAGCAGATAGTCGAGGTGTTCGGCGACGATACTCTCAGGGTCATCGAGGAAGAGCCCGGAAAGCTCCTCAGCATCAACGGGATAGGAGCAAAGACGCTCGCGAAGATAGTCGAATCCTTCGGCGAGTCGAGGGAGTTTGCCGACGCGGCGATCGAGCTGCGCGAACTCGGCATAGAAATGAGCGAGGCGGTAAGGGTATACAAGATATACGGCAAGGATTCCGTCAGGGTCGTGAAGGAGAACCCATATGACCTTGCGGAAGATATCCGAGGGATCAACTTCAGCAAAGCCGACGCGATAGCTGCAAGGATAGGAATAGAACCGGACAGCAGCATAAGGATCGAAAGCGGGATCCGCTATGTGCTCAGAAACTGGGCGGCAAGCGGCAGCACACTGATGCCTGAGTCTCTGCTCATAGAGAAGACGGCAGAAGTCCTCGATGTCATGATGGAAAACGTGAGGGATTCCCTCAAAGACATGGTGTTTGCCGGAGAACTCGAAGAGGATGTCATCGATGACATAGCCGTGATATATCTGTATGGGTATTATCACGCGGAGCAGAGAGTCGCACACGCGCTGACTTCACTTAAGAAAGCCGATCTGAGACCTGTACCCGTGCTTACCGGGACGGCCGTGAACGCAGCAAGAGAGATCGCTCTCAGATTCAACGAGGATGGAGTGGAGCTCTCCGAAGAACAGCAGAAAGCCATTGAAGCCTGCCTGGTCAACAATGTCACCGTCATAACCGGCGGACCGGGTACCGGCAAGACGACTATCATAAACACACTGGTGAGGATATTCGACTTTGCGGATATGTCAGTCGCGCTGGCTGCTCCAACGGGCAGGGCCGCGAAGCGAATGGAAGAGGCTTCCGGAAAACCCGCGATGACGATACACCGCATGCTCGAATACGTGTGGTCAGAAGAAGAGGACATGCTCAACTTCGGCCGCAATGAGGAGAATCCTCTCGAAGAGGACGTGATAATAGTCGACGAAGCGTCGATGATAGACCTCATGCTCATGGACGGACTCCTGAAGGCGGTCAGAGAGGGGACCCGGCTGATCTTTACGGGAGATGCGGATCAGCTGCCTTCCGTCGGAGCTGGCAACGTGCTGCGCGACATGATAACGTCCGAATGCATACCGGTAATAAGACTGAAAGAGATATTCCGCCAGGCCGAAGGCAGCGGGATAGTAACGAATTCACACCTTATAAACAGCGGAGAATACCCTGAACAGCAGGGAGGCGACGCCTTCTACATCATAAGCAAGGCGAGCGAGAATTCCGTCAGCGACACCATAAAGGAACTCGTTGGCGGCCGCATAGAAGCCGGCTTTGATTTTGTGCGCTCTGCCGATGATATCCAGATCCTGACTCCTACCAAGAGGGGCATGCTGGGCGCACCGAGCCTCAATGCGATGCTGCAGGAGGTACTGAATCCGCCGTCAGAGGACAAAGCAGAGCTGAAGATCGGAAGCGTCATTTTCAGGGAAGGCGACAAGGTGATGCAGCTCCGCAATAATTACACAGCCGCCTGGCGGAGGGACGGATTCCTTTCTGACGGAGAGGGCGTTTTCAACGGTGACATGGGAGTGATCCTGTCCATAGATGCTGCGGATAAACTGATGACCGTAAAGATGGACGACCGCATCATAGACTATGCCGGCGACATGCTGGAGGAGATAGACCTCGCGTATGCTGTGACGGTGCACAAGAGCCAGGGGTCGGAGTTCCCGGTGGTGGTAATGCCCGTATTCAGCTTCCCGCCTGTCCTGATGACAAGAAACCTTCTGTATACGGCCGTTACAAGAGGCAAGAAACTGGTGATCATCGTAGGCGATCCGAACCGGCTGCGCGCGATGATAGA
>JAFUGO010000053.1 GCA_017469325.1 Mogibacterium sp.
AGAACCGTCAGGAGATGAAGACTCGTGCTGAGAGAGTCCGCCTCGGAGATCAGCCTGCGGCAGAGGAGCCTGCAGCTGAAGAGCCTGCAGAATAATTTATACCTGAGGTCAGATAATAAAAGGGGTCTGCTGTAAGGGCAGGCCCCTGTTTTCTGAATCATGATCAAAACGACCGGAATCACAGCAGAATACAATCCTCTTCATAACGGCCACGTATGGCAGCTGGAGCAGGCGAAGACCCTTTCGGGATGCGACGCAATAGCTGTTGCCATGAGCGGCGATTTTGTGCAGCGCGGAGAACCTGCTATCGTCGATAAGTGGACCAGATGCGCTATGGCGCTTGAGGCCGGAGCGGATCTTGTAGTCGAGATCCCCGTTCAGTTCTGCCTGGGCAATGCCGCGCAGTACGCTTCCGCATCGGTAAAGATACTTGAAGCTCTTGGCTGCGGACATATAGCATTCGGAAGCGAATGCGGCGACGCCGGAGTGATCAGAAGAACGGCAGATATGCTGGCAAGCGAAAAGGAAGCGATAAGCAGGCACACGGCTGAGCTTACGAAGAAGGGACTGAGCTATCCGGCCGCAAGGTCAGAAGCGTATAAAGAGGTGCGTTCCGGGGCTGATCCGGAGCAGACCGAAAGTGAACTTGCTGTTCTTTCGAATCCGAATGACATACTCGGGCTTGAGTACGTCATGCATATGAACTCCTCCACGCCTTTATGCATAAAGAGAACGGGCGCAGCTCATGACGGAAGACTGACTGAAAACAGCAGCATACAGAGCGCAGGAACGATAAGGGACCTTCTGAAGGGTGATGGAAACACCGACAGTATCAGCGGTTTTGTTCCGGAACACACTTTGGAGATGCTGAGGAGGGAACGGCTCGTGTTCCCGGAGGACTGCACGTCGATGCTGCGCTATGCTGCGGAGATCATGGACGCAGACAGGATAGAGGAGTGTCCGTCCGCAGGGGAAGGGCTCGGCGGTCTGATAAAAAGATCAGCTCATTCGAACACGACGCTTGATGAAATAATCATGGGAGCCAAATCCAAGCGTTATACGTATACAAGGATCTCCAGGCTCTGCATGCAGATGATACTGGGGATAGACAGGAGAGAGCTTGCTTCGGATATCCCGCTTTACATTCGTGTGCTGGGATTCAGTGAAAAGGGAAGAGAACTCCTGGCAGGCCTCAGAGACAGCGACTCAGCTATTCCGGTGATCACCAATATCAATAAAGAAACGGCCGGACTGTCCGCAGAAGCTAAGGCGATGCTTGAGCTCGATATCCGTGCTGCCGACATATACAACCTGATCGCAGGCACCGGTACGGAAAGGTCTGACAGGGTCATGAGGCCGGTGATGAAATAAAAAAACCGCCGTCCCTGAGGACAGCGGCATGTGTGGTCGGGGTGACACGATTCGAACGTGCGACCTCTTCGTCCCGAACGAAGCGCTCTACCAAGCTGAGCCACACCCCGTTATTCGCAACATAGATAATGTAACACAAATTATCTGATAAATCTATAGCTAAGTAGAAAAATAATTTTGTTGCGCCGAAAATAATCGATATAAAAACCGTTGACAAGCTTGAAAGTCATGAATATAATGTATCGGTGCGACAAGCCAGATAAAGATAATCAACAAACATTCAACATATAAGGAGGTGTCGACAGTGGCAGTACCTAAGAGGAAAACATCACAGGCTAAGACAAGCGGCAGAAAGGCTGCTAACATGAAGAAGAGCATGACCGGACTTTCGATCTGTCCTCAGTGCCATGAGCCAAAGCTTCCACACAGAGTATGTCCTACTTGCGGTTATTATGACGGCAAGGACGTTGTAAACGCAGAGTAGTGGAGTAATCAGGTTATTGAACCGGAACCGGAGTCCCTTTGAAGGGACTTTTGTTTTACTCAAAATTACGTTACAAAATCAATATATTGTAGTATAATAAATCGGATATATACATTATATATGACAGAGGATTTGATCAATGGCTCAACAAAGCAATTCAGGCGAAAAGAAACGCGGGCCGGGCAGACCGCCGGGCAGCAAGAATAAGCCTAAAACCAATTCCGGTACAACAACAAGATCCAAGAGCTCGTCTTCGGCACAGAGCGGACCGACAAGACAGGAAGTCCTTGCCGAGATGCAGCGCAGGAGTGACCGCGACAGACGCAACAACGATGTTATCTGGAGCATCACTTTCTTTGCGCTGGGGCTCTTCCTTTTCTTTACGGTCGTAATGGATACCACCGGCAGCTTCGGTATGAAGGTGCATGACCTCTGCTACGGTCTTTTCGGTGTCATGGCCGTGGTATTGCCGTTCCTGGTATTTGCCTACGCGATACTCCTGCTGGGAGGCCGGGTAAGGCACATAGGCACGGGTACGGCCATATTCAGCATTCTCATATATCTGAACCTCTGCATACTCAATTCATACAGATTCATTGATCCTGAGAATATACGCTTCGGCTTTTCGGATATAGCAAACTACTATATGAACGGTATCAACGGCATAATGGGCGGCGCAGTCGGCATGGAGCTCGGCTCCATACTCGCGAAGTTCTTCGGACTGCCGGGTCTTCTCATCTTATCTATTGCCGTTCTGCTCATCTCATTCTTCATGGTGGCAAATACACCTATCTCGAGATTTGCGGGAAAGATGAGCACTAAAGTAGAAGAGAAGCGCATGATCAGAGAGCTCGAAAAGGACGAGGCCGGGATCGCGCAGGGAGGACCTGTAAAAGCTGCTTCAACAGCTGACAGCTCTGTTTCGGCTGCTCCTCCGGCTAAAAGATCGTTCCTGAAATCACTTCTCGGGATAGGCGATGATGATGTGAATAGGGAATCTCAGGGTCAGTCCGTGCCGGCAGCATCCGCGACAGACATTCCGAAGCCGTTCGGAACTATGGGAAACAGGACAAAGTCCAATGCAGACAATATAGATTACACAAAGGTAATGGATTCCCCTGTAAGCGGCAGCCAGCCTCAGGGAGTCAGAAGCACTCTGTTCGGCAAGCTCAGAGGCTACATTGCCGGGATAGACAGCGAGACAGGTGAAGATGTCACGGGAGAGTCGCTCAAGAGTTCAGAGAAAGCAGCCGCAATGGGGCTTTCCGGAAGCGGACGTTCATCTGCACCTTCGTACGGCGAGAGCCGCGATTTTGAACACGAAGAAGAAGACTACGGATATAAGGGCAAGAGACGTGTCGAGCCTGTTAAGGTGAAGACCGGCCTCGGTCTGGGCGATCCGGAAGAGGTAGGCCATTCCGGATCATACGGCCTCGATGCCCACGGAGGATCAGGCAAACCAAAGGCAGCTGCTGCGGCAAAGGCTGCCGCAGCAGAACCTGCAGCAGCAAAGAGTGATACAGCGAAAGCCGCACCGGCTAAAAAGGCGGCAGCTGAAGAGCCTAAGGTCTCCGCTGCTGAAGAAGCCGCAGAAGACGCAAAGATCGCAGCCGGATTCAACGCTGCTTCGGATGATTCGTCCTATGAGCTTCCGCCGGTGAGCCTCCTGAAGAAGGATACGGGTTCCAAGCAGACCATGAGCGAGATGCAGCTCCATGAAAGAGCTGAGCTCCTCGAACAGACACTGAATACATTCGGCGTTGACGCAAAGGTCATCAAGGTCACACAGGGCGCTTCGGTCACAAGATACGAAGTGCAGCCTGCAACAGGCGTCAAGGTCGCAAGCATCACAAGGCTCACAGATGACCTGGCTCTTAATCTGAGAGCAAAGAGCATACGTATTGAAGCTCCTATACCGGGCAAGGCCGCTGTTGGTATTGAAGTAGAGAACGATAAGCCGTCGCCGGTTCTCATCAGGGATCTTATCGATTCGGATGAGTTCAGAGAGGCGTCCTCTGTCATCGAGTTCGTCGTGGGTAAGGATATCTCCGGCAACAATATCGTGGCTGACTTAAGAGACATGCCGCATATGCTTATCGCTGGCGCCACGGGTTCCGGTAAGTCCGTATGCATCAACTCGATAATCACGAGCTTCCTTTACAAGGCAAGGCCATCGGAGCTAAAGCTGATAATGATAGACCCTAAGGTCGTCGAGCTCGGCAATTATAACGGCATTCCGCACATGCTCACGCCGGTCGTCACGGATCCGCGCAAAGCTTCGCGCGCTCTGGCGATTGCCGTGGACGAAATGGACAAGAGATATGAGCTTTTCGCGAAAAACAACGTAAAAGACATCGAGTCCTATAATGAGCTGATGAGATCAGAACAGAGATATGCCGATGTCAAGCCGCAGATCGTTATCATCATAGACGAGCTGGCAGACCTCATGATGGCCGCTCCGTCGGAGGTAGAGAATTCGATCTGCCGTCTGGCCCAGAAGGCAAGAGCTGCGGGAATGCACCTCATAGTCGCGACCCAGAGACCGTCCGTAGACGTCGTCACGGGACTTATCAAGGCCAACATCCCTTCGAGGATAGCGTTCAGCGTGGCATCGCAGTTTGACTCGCGTACGATACTCGATATGGCCGGAGCCGAGAAACTCCTGGGCAAGGGCGACATGCTGTTCTCTCCGGTCGGGTCCACAAAGCCATACAGAGTACAGGGACCGTTCATCTCCGAGAAAGAGACCGACAGGATCATCAAATTCGTCAAGAAAGAAGGCGGAGATGCCGATTATGACGACGAATGGAGCAAGTCGATCGAGAGCGGAGAGCAGAAGAAGGGCAGCGAGCCTCAGGATGAGCTTACGGAAGATGCCATCGCATTCATCTTCAAGTCAAAGCAGGCATCCGTATCGATGCTGCAGAGAAGGTTCCGCATCGGCTACAACAGGGCCGCAAGGATAATAGATGAAATAGAAGAAAAGGGCATAATCGGACCATCGGACGGCTCCAGACCGCGCCAGCTCCTCATGACAGAGGACGAGTACTACGGCGGAGGCGCTGACGAAGCTGAAGAACCTCAGGCGGCTGAACCTGAACCTGCAGCTCAGCCGGTCTCAGAACCTGAGTCTGAACCGGTACCTGAACCTGAGCCGGTATCAGAACCGGTGCCGGTGATAAAGGATGTTCCGACGGAGCCTGTAGAGCCTGCTCCGGCTGACAGCGGATCCGTGCTCAGCAATACAAGGGCAATGGATTCGTTCAACTCTCTGCCTGAGTCGGTAAGGCGCATGGTCATGGATGCCGACAGTGAAAGCGATTATTAGTTATTTGATACATGAAGAAGTTTTTTATTGATACGCTCGGATGCGCAAAGAATGAATATGACTCCCAGATGCTCGCAGCCTCACTCCTGGAGAGGGGCTGCGTTATGGTTGATAACACAGATGACGCGGATATCCTGATAGTGAATACCTGCGGTTTCATCGAGGATGCAAAGAAGGAGTCTATCGAAAGGATCTTCGAGCTCGCTGAAGAGCGCGGTGAAAAGAAGAAGCTCGTCGTCACGGGCTGCCTTTCGGAAAGATACCATAAGGAACT
>JAFUGO010000054.1 GCA_017469325.1 Mogibacterium sp.
AGCTCAGCATGACGAGCACGCGTTCATGATAATGACAGATAACACAAGAGTCGTAGGCAATTTCCAGAAACGATTCACGGACTGATAAGACAAGACTATGAGCATCTTTAAGATTTTACTGATAATACTGGTTTCCGCACCTGTCATAGGGTTTGCGCTGTATTTCTATTCCCAGATGATCGGTTTCATCAAGGTCAGGAACAAGGCAGAAGAAGACAGGCTGCAGGCGGAATCGAGAGTCAGGACTGACAGAAAGCCTGCATCGGGCAACGGCAAAAAGAAGAGTGCCGCCAAGAAGAACGCAAAGGACAAAACAGCTCAGTCCGGGCAAAAGGCCGCAAAAGGCAAAAAGACCAAAGGAACGGCAAAGGGATCAAAGAAAGAAAAGCGGAAATGAAAGGTTTGTTCATAACACTCGAGGGCGGCGACGGAGCCGGCAAATCGACACAGATCAGAAATATAGAAGCGTTCTTTAAGGGCAGGGGCTTTACGGTCACTCATACGAGAGAGCCGGGCGGACCTCCTATAAGCGAAAAGCTGAGGGACATACTGCTCGATACTCAGAATACCGAGATGGATCCCGTCACGGAGATGCTCATTTATGCTGCGTCGAGAGCCCAGCATGTCAGGGAGACTGTCATACCCGCGCTTGAACGCGGAGAGATAGTCATATGCGACAGATATGTGGATTCTTCGATAGCTTACCAGGGCTTCGGCAGAAACCTGGGAAGCATGGTGGAAGAGGTCAACCGCTACGCTACGGGTGGTCTGATGCCGGATATAACTGTCTGGCTCGACATAGACCCGGAGACTGGCAAGGCGAGAGCTTCGGGAGACAAGGGCCCGGACAGGCTCGATCTTGAGTCTTCGGACTTCCACAGCAGAGTCCGTGAGGGCTATGCGCACATAGCGGAAAGTGAACCGGACAGATTCAAGCGCATAGATGCGACAGGCTCCGTAGAGGAGATACGCGACAAGATATATGACTGCCTTGAATCACTTTGCGCCGCGAGAGGCATCTGAGTTGAGCAGTTTACACCGGGTGATAGAGAATATTGCAGGCGGCGGCAGCTCTGCGCATGCGTACATCGTCGAGGGAAGGCAGGGTAGCGCCCGCGAGGAGTTCATCAGAGAGCTGTCAATGGGGCTCGAGTGCACTGCTGCGGATGCGTCCGCCAGACCGTGCGGAGTTTGCGATGCGTGCAGACAGGCGTCGGCGGGGTCATCCATGGACATAGTCCATATGCAGATGAGCGGCAAGACCGGCTACAAAACGGAAGACGCCAACGCCTTCGCCGCGAGGCTCGACATGGGCTGCTACGGCAGGTTTCTGATAGGCATCATAGACGATGCGGACAGCCTCAGCGAGACGGTACAGAACAAACTTCTAAAGACGCTTGAAGAGCCGCGCGACAACGTGATCATACTGCTCGGATCTTCAAATCCGGATATATTGCTGAGCACGGTAAGATCCAGATGCAGCAATATAAGAATGGCTGAGCATAGCGGCGCGGATGAAGTCTCGGCCGCTGCGGAAGCTCTTGAAAAAGCCGCATCTCTGATGACGGAAGACAGCGCGTTCCATGAATTCAGAGAAGCTGTCGATAAAGCGGTGAAGACAAAGTCCGACGCGCTTGCTCTTATAGACATCGCGGAGGACAGCTTCAGAGACGTAATGATCACGGGCGGAGACGCCGGAAAGATGGCGCTGATGCTTGAATCCGCAGAGAAGACACGGGCGGATATAGAGCAAGGAATGGATAAAAATAAAGCTCTTAAGAGGCTCTTTCTGGAGCTCAAAGGGCGTTGATACAGGAGGATATAAAGGATGACAGAGATAGTCGGAGTTGGATTCGCAAAGGCCGGCAAAACATATTATTTTGACCCGAACGGCATGACGTTCGAACTCGGCGACATGGTAATAGTCGAGACTGCGAGGGGACTGGAGCTCGGCCATATCCTGATCGAAAACAGGATGGTCGATGAGTCCGAGCTCGTAGCTGCGCTGAAACCGGTCGAGAGGAAAGCCACGGATGCGGATCTTAAAAGATATCACGAGAATCTCGCAAAACGCGATGACGCTCTGAAAGTATGCGCGGAGAAGATAGAAAAGCACGGCCTCGATATGAAGCTCATCGATGTGGAGTTCATGATCGACGGATCCAAGATAGTTTTCTATTTCTCGGCAGACGGCAGAGTGGACTTCAGAGAACTCGCGAAGGATCTTGCGGGTCATTTCAAAAACAGGATAGAGCTGAGACAGATCGGCGTCAGGGATGAAGCCAGGATGCTCGGAGGCATCGGCATTTGCGGAAGACCTCTTTGCTGCAGCAGATGGCTGTCGGACTTCCATCCGGTATCGATAAAGATGGCGAAGCAGCAGAACCTGTCGCTCAACCCTACAAAGATCTCGGGAGCCTGCGGAAGGCTCATGTGCTGCCTCAACTTTGAAGACAAGACTTACAAGGAACTTCGCAAGGGCATGCCTAAAGACAACGAGAGAGTACGCACTCCGGAAGGCATCGCGAAGGTAGTGAACGTGGACTACTTCAACGGCCGAATCAACACGCGCGCCATCGATAAAGATCCGGAAACAGGCGAGGAGGTATTCGCCCAGGAGATCCGCTCATATACGAAAGATGAGATCAAAAGGATCGGGAAGAACGCTTCCAAGGCTGACGATGACAAGATAAGCAAAGAAGATCTGAACGAGGTGATGGAATCCGCTGATGCAGAAGAGATCCGCGAACTCGAGCAGCTCATGAGAGATTTCTGATGCATAGAACAGACGATACCGGGTTCGGCGGCATAAAAGTCATACAGAGCAAGGGCTCCGGTTACGGGGTCGATGCAGTGCTGCTTGCCGCTTTTGCGGCTGGAGAGACCGGAGCCGGGAGACCTGTAAAAAAGGCGGAAGCCCCTTTAAGGATAGCGGACCTCGGTACAGGATGCGGAGTCGTGGCTTTTATTCTGTATCACAAGCTCGGAGGGGCCCGGATAACGGGTTACGAAGTGAATGAGGCCGCGTTCGGAAGGGCAGAAGAGGCATGCAGGCTGAACGGCCTTGAAGAAGATGTGGATTTTATCCGCGGTGATGTCAAAGATATCGGCGGTACCGGCATATATGATGCCGTAGTCACGAATCCTCCTTACTTCAGGCGCACACCGGATGAGCCCGGAGCGGCTGAACCGGATGAAAGATATACAGCCAGGCATGAGACCACTGCCGGCATAGTGGACTTTTGCCGTGCAGCAGCCGGGATGCTGAAGGAGGGAGGCAGTCTGTACATGGTACACAGGCCTGACAGACTTGCGGATATCTTCGAGGCTATGAGGAAGGCCGGCATAGAGCCGAAAGAGATGCAGATGGTGCTTCCTCAGCAGGGGAAGGCGGCGAATATAGTGCTGATCCACGGCAAAAAAGGGGCCGGTCCCGAGCTTAGGATACTGCCTGCGATCACAGTACATGAAGAAGGCGGCGGATATACGGAAGAACTGCTGAAATTATACGGGCGGGAGGCCTGATATACGGGCCTTGCTTGCCTCTGTTTAGGTTGAACAGAACCCGTCTTCTTTATATAATAGATACAGTATTTAAAGGCTGCAGCAGCGTGGCCTTACGGAAGCAAAAAGGAGAAAAGTATTATGATTACAGTAAGTGTGAAAGGCGTGCTTATCGGAGTCCTTCTGATCGCGCTGATCGTGCTGGTCGTTTTCCTGATCGTGCTGGTCGCTAACGTGACCGATACTGTCAAAAAGGCCAATGCCATCATAGACGGCGGCACGAACGCTGCGGCCGGGGCAAAAGAAAAAATGGACAATGTATCGAACGCCGTAAAGGAGGGCGCGTCCAAGGTAACGGGGATCGCGGCTCCGGTAGTCGGTACGGCGAGTAAGGTAATCGATAAAGTCATCAAATAGTGAATAAGGAGAATCAAAATGACTATTAATCAGATGATCGCATTCTGCCTTGTTGCTGTACTGGTGGCATTCATAGTCGTGCTGGCGATCCTGGCAAAGCACGCTATCGAGCTGATGAAGAAGACCAAAGGACTCGTCGGTAAAAGCAACGAAGCTGTAGATGATGTCAAGAGCAGATTCGATAAGATCACCGACGGCGCACTTGAGGCGGTCAAGTCCGTCGCGGCTGATTCGTCGGGCGCGGTAAAGGCTGTTGCCGCCGCGGGAGCCGGTCTGACGGTGTTCAATCTTATCAAAGGACTTATCGGAATGATCACCGGCAGCGGAATCATCTTCTCCGCTCTGTCCGCTAGAAAAGAGCGCAAAAGAGCAAAGAAAGAGATAAAGCTCTCAAAGAAGACGATAAAGCAGCTCAACAAGCAGTCCAAGGCTGAGAAAAAGGCTTTCAGAAAAGCCAATAAGACGAGCAAAAAGCTCAGAAGAAAAGAAGCGGCAGATGCCGTGAAGAGCGAAAAGGTCAGAAAGGCAGCTGCGAAAGCAGAGGCAAAGATACTCGCCAGGACAGCGAAGGCAGAGGTAAAGGCTGCAGCAAAGACCGCAAAGGCAGAGGTAAAGGCCGCTGCGAAGACAGCAAAAGCTGAGGC
>JAFUGO010000055.1 GCA_017469325.1 Mogibacterium sp.
GATCGGTATCACCACTTCGGACAACGGCAACTGGCTGAGGCTCCCTGCCGACAAGAAGTACTACATCGACATCAATGTAAGCAAAGAGACCACTCTCGATCTTAAGATGGCTGAGTGGCAGGTATACGACGGCAAGGAAGTCCGCACAGAGACAAAGGACAGCAAGTACAACTGGACCGGCCTCAAGATGAAGCCGGGCAAGAAGGTCAGATGGGTCTTCGAGGCTGTGCCTGCCGGAAGTGACGGATCGTATCCGATCGCTTCCAAAGCGGATTACTATATCGAATTCATGTACACTCTCACATTCGAACTCAACGGAGGCACGATGTGGGATGAGACCGGAACGGTCACTGCTGACTACGCGGGCGGCACTGTAATAAACATGCCTGAGCCCGAAAGAGACGGTTACACATTCAAATACTGGAAGGGCTCAAAGTATGAGGCCGGCGATGAATACACCGTGAATGAGGATCACACATTCAGCGCTGTATGGGAGAAGGACAAAGCTTCCGGTTCAGATAAAGATAAGAGCAAAGGAGCCGACACGGGAGACAGCACAAAGATCCTCAGCTGGACCGCGCTCTTCATGGCTTCGCTCCTCGGATGCCTCATCACTCTTATAAAGCGCCGCAAACGCAGCCTGTAAAAGATGGACAAACTCAGAAAGACAAAAGAAGATAAGCCTGTACTGGCTATATGCTACGACTTCGATAAGACCCTGTCTCCCGACAACATGCAGGCGCAGGGCTATCTGCAGGCGATCAACTACGAGAACCAGAATGAGTTCTGGGCTGAGTCCAACGCGCTCGCGGATGCCAGCGAGATGGACCAGACTCTCGGGTGGATGTACATGATGCTCAAGAAGGCGCGCGGCAAGGAGATCTTCAGAAGGGAGATGCTCATGGACTACGGCGCCGGGGTCAAGCTGTATCCGGGCGTGCAGGACTGGTTCAGAAGGACACGCGAGTATGCGGCTGAGAAAGGCATAATAGTCGAGCACTACATCATCTCTTCGGGACTCCGCGAGATGATCGACGGCACATCCGTTGCCGGCGAATTCGAGAAGATATACGCGAGCTCGTTCTTCTATGATGAGGACGGAATCGCCGTGTGGCCGGCGCAGGTGGTCAACTTTACAAACAAAACGCAATTCCTGTTCAGGATATCCAAGGGCGTCCTCGGCATCAACGACGATGCGGTGAACGACTACTTCAGACCTGAAGAGATGAGAGTCCCGTTCAGGAACATGGTGTATATTGGCGACAGCGAGACCGACATACCGTGCATGAAGCTGGTCAACTCCTACGGAGGGCACTCGGTCGGAGTGTATGACCCGGTCGCAGAGAACAAAAGCAGGGTGCACAAGATGATGCGCGACAACCGTATCAGGTATTACGCGCCGGCTGACTACACCGAAGGATCGGAGCTCGACGGGCTTATTAAAAAGATAATCGACAAGACAGCCGCCAATGAGAAGCTTGAGGAGATCTATTACGAGAAGTACTCCGAAGCGAATGAGTGATCAGCGGATGTTCTGCCTAATATGATCGATGACGGAGCGGGCGAGAGGGCCCGCTTCTTTTATTGACCTTATCCCGATGCCCAGCGATCTGTACGACTCGGGATCGAGCATCCTGTAGTCGTAGCTGCCCGGGAAGCGCTCAAGGGTGAGCTCGGGAAGTATCGAGATGCCGAGCCCGTGCTGCACCATGGAGAGCACGGCGGAGTCGTCGTTCGAGCGGTACCTGACCGAGGAGTCCAGTCCCGCTTCCTGAAGTATCCTGTTGGCGTCCGTATCGTAGTCGCGGTATGTCATTATGAGAGGGTAGTCCTTCAGCACCTTGAGAGGCACGTAGTCGTATTTATCGAGAGGGTGGCCCGGCGGAAAGACGGCGACCATCGGATCATCCAGTATGTGGATGAAGTCGACCTCGCCTTTTTCGGGCTCACTCATCAGAGCAAGGTCGAGCCTGCCCGTCAGAAGTCCGCGGAGCATGTCTTCCTGTCCGCTTTCTACTATATTAAACTCCACATCCGGGTAGTTCTCTTGGTAATACCCTATGATCTGCGGGAGCCATGTCGATGATGTGCTCACGAACGAGCCTATGTGTATCACGCCTCTACGTATTCCTCTGATGTCATCGGCCTCCTGAAGGAAGCGCTCCTCCTGGGCTATCATGGCGCGCATGGCCGGTATGAGCTGCTTCGCCTCGCTTGTGGGCTCGACGCCCTTTTTTGTTTTGATCAGAAGGGGGAGCCCCAGTTCATCTTCGAATGCCTTCATCATCTGGGTCAGATTCGACTGGGTGTATCCGAGTATCTCACCGGCCCTGGTGAAGCTGCCGCTGTCGACCGAGGTGAGAAAGACCTTTACCATCTTGAATGTGTTCATGGCGACCTCTGTTTCTGCTCTCATATACTTTTACAGCCCAATTCTATATGTTAAGAAAATTAATATCAAGCATCACAACTATTAATTTTTCATTAATGCAATTGTGCGCTATATTGTTATCAGAAAGAAAGACCGAAAGGTCATACAAATAGAGAAAATGAAAAGGAGGTACACCATGGATATTCTGATCACCATCGTTTACACAGCAGCAATGACATTCCTCATGACAAAGATCACAGAGCATGTGCCTACAGAGAAGAGAAAATAATAAAACCTCACAAAACAACAAATAAAAGAAAAGCGATGGCGTGCCGATGGCGGTCATCGCCTTTCGCATAGTATAATGGTTACCGGAACGGCAGGGAGCATCCCGGGAGCAGAAAGATGAGGAAGAATCTTAGTATTAAAGAACTGATGGTAATGGGCGGAGCTTTGTTCTCCATGCACTTCGGCGCTGCCTGCATGCTCTTTCCGGTGCAGTGGGGCAAGGACGCCGGCACGGCGCTGTGGCCGATGTTCATAGGCGTGCTTCTGTCAGGAGTCATACTTCCGTACTTCGGATACCTTGCTCTTGTGAAGGGCGACGGGACATTCCTCTCGATCACTCAGAAGATATCCGGAAAGTTCGGGACCTGGTTCGCGGCTCTGACCATCTTCGTAATAGGACCGCTGTACATGGTGCCGCGTATGAGCGCAGCAGCCTGGGCGGCGATCGAGCAGATAACCGGACTTAAAACTGAGAGCCGGCTGCCGGCCATCGCGTTCGCTGTGGTGTTCTACCTGATCACATACTGGTTCGTGGCAAACCCGGGCAAGGTCATAGACAAGATAGGCAACATACTCTTCCCGGTGCTGATCGTCGTGGTCACCGCGGTTATCGTAAAGAGCATCGTGAGCCCTATATCCGATACATGGGCTGCGCCTTCGTTCAGTCAGAATCCGGTGGTATACGGATTTCTTGAAGGCTACGCGACAGCCGACCTTCAGTGCGCTCTGCTCTTCGGCATCATAGTGGTGCAGGGGATCAGGAACGCGGGCATAGAGGAGAAGTCGATCAATAAGAACCTTATAAAGATAGGTATCGTCGGGCTCGGCCTTCTCATGATAACCATACTCGGTCACATGATCGCCGGCGCCAACACAGGCGGGACTATCGACCTGACTCTCTCGGCGCTGTACACCGAGATGGTGCTGCAACTCTGGGGAAGCTTCGGAGGCATCCTTTTCAACATCGCTCTCATTGCCGCGGCTCTTACCACTGCGGTCGGAGCTGTCTCTTCCACATCGGAGATATGGGAGGAGATACTCGGAAGCAAAAATGAGAATCTGTTCACATACAGGAATTTCTGCATCGCGTCATGCGCTCTCTCATGCGTGGTATCCTTCGCGGATCTTGACACCATAGTCAAGGTGGTGGGCCCGGTGCTCGATTCCTGCTACCCGGCGGCCATAGTCATCGCGATGTACTACTGCATATGCAGGAGGCCTGACGACGCAAGGCTCCTCAACGCGGGCAAATGGGCTGTCATAGCGGCCTTCGCTGTAAGCGTTCTGCAGCTTGCGGTAAGATACAGCGAGATGTTCGGCCTCGGCTGGGACGCTCCCGGAAACGCTTATTACGCTCTGCCGCTTGCGGGCTACAGCCTCGCGTGGCTCCCGGTGTGCCTGGTCGCTTTCGCGGCAGGGGCGCTGACGGGCCGCCGCAGAACAAGTCTCGAGACTGCCTGATCATTCCGCAAATTACGACCAAAAAATATACATATACAACGGATCCCCGTTCATCTGCTGACTCAGCGGTGAGCGGGCTTTTTTGTTTGTATAAAATAAGATATTTGCTTGACAAACGGAGGTTAGTTCACTATAACTAACATAGTTAAAGATACCTAACATAATAGGGAGGAATATGTAATGGAACTTGCTTATCCAATGAATCAGAGCGCAGTCGGCGCTGAGACCGAAGAGAAGGTAAAAGAGACTTCGGCAGAATCAAAAGACAAGATGACTCTCATGGAGGCAGAGATCGGACAGACTTATGTCGTCAAAGAGATCAACACTGACGATGACGACATGAACTCATTCCTGTTCAGACTCGGCTGCTATGTTGGAGAGCCTATCACTCTCATTTCGAAGAAGAAAAACAGCTGCATCGTAGTTATAAAAGACGGCAGATACAATCTGGACAAGATGCTTTCAGAGGCAATCATTGTTTAGTTTATAAAAATGGGAAGTTATATATAAGGAGGTATTTCAGATGAGAATCGCTTTTGCCGGCAATCCAAACAGCGGCAAGACAACCATGTACAATGCCTTAACGGGCAGAAACGAAAAGATCGGTAACTGGGGCGGCGTAACAGTCGGCAGCAAAGAGTACCAGATCAAGAAGGAATATGCGGGAGACCAGGAAGTCATCGCAGTAGACCTTCCGGGTGCTTACTCCATGTCACCGTTCACACCGGAAGAGGGCATCACAAGTGAGTATGTCCGCACAGCAAATCCGGACGCAATCGTCAACATCGTTGACGCTACCAACCTGAGCAGATCGCTGTTCTTCACAACACAGCTGCTCGAGCTCGGGATCCCGGTAGTAGTTGCACTCAACAAGACAGACATCAACGAAAAAGAAGGCACAAAGATCGACACAGCAAAGCTTTCCGCTAAGCTGAACTGCCCTGTATATGAGACAGTATCGATCGAGAACAAGGGCCTCAGCGACATGATCGCAAAGGCTATCTCGCTCGCAGGAACAGTCCAGGAGGCACCTTATCTGCAGGAAGATATCGACCTTCACGACAAGAACGCGGTAGACGCTGAGGACCGCAAGCGTTACAAATTCGTAAACGAGATCGTAGCTGACGTCGAGACAAGAAAGACTCTGTCGGCAGAGACGACTTCAACAGACAAGCTGGACGCAGTACTGACAAACCCTATCGCCGGAATCCTGGTATTCGCCGTAGTTATGTGGGGCGTATTCTGGATCTCCCAGGCATGGCTCGGACCTCTCGTAGCAGACTGGCTCGTAGGCTGGATCGAGACATTCCAGGAGTGGGTAGCAGGACAGCTCGAAAACAGCCCGGCTATCCTCTCGGCACTGCTTGCTGACGGTATCGTCGGCGGTGTAGGAGCCGTTGTAGGATTCCTGCCGCTGGTAATGGTAATGTACTTCCTGATCGCTCTCCTCGAGGACTGCGGATACATGGCACGTGTAAGTGCTGTAATGGACCCGATCTTCAAGAGAGTAGGTCTTTCCGGAAAGTCCGTAATCCCTGTAGTTATCGGAACAGGCTGCGGTATCCCTGCTATCATGGCATGCCGTACTATCCGTGACGAGAGAGAAAGAAGAGCTACATCCATGCTGACTACTTTCATCCCTTGCGGAGCCAAGATCCCTGTAATCGCTCTCTTTGCAGGAGCGTTCTTCAGCGGAGCAGGCTGGGTCAGCACACTGTCGTACTTCCTCGGACTCCTTCTGATCTTCCTCGGAGCTCTGCTCATAAAGGGAATCACAGGATATAAGTACAGAAAGTCGTTCTTCATCATGGAGCTCCCTAAGTGGAAGGCACCGAGCCTCAAGTTCGCGTTCAAGTCCATGATGGAGCGTGCTAAGGCATACATCATCAAGGCCGCAACTATCATCCTGATCTGCAACACAGTAGTTCAGATCATGCAGACCTTCAACTGGCACTTCCAGGTCGTCGAAGAAGGCGCAGAGAACACATCGATCCTCGCTTCGGTCGCTTCGCCGTTCGCTATCCTCCTCATTCCTCTCGGATTCGGAGTATGGCAGCTCGCGGCAGCAGCTATCACAGGATTCATCGCAAAGGAAAACGTTGTTGGTACACTCGCAGTTGTTTACTCTCTTACATCCTTCATCGATGTTGACGAGCTCGAGATGACAGGCGGAGCCAACACTGTAGCTGCAACGATGGGACTCACATCCGTAACAGCACTTGCTTACCTGTTCTTCAACCTCTACACACCTCCGTGCTTCGCGGCTATCGGAGCTATGAACTCTGAGATGAAGAGCAAAGGATGGCTCTGGGGAGCTATCGGCCTGCAGCTCGGCACAGGATACACTATCGCGTTCCTGGTCAACCAGATCGGCACACTCGTTACTGAAGGTCACTTCGCAGCAGGATTCATTCCTGGACTGATCGCAGAGATCTGCATGGTCGTCGCACTCGTGATGATCAGCAAGAAGGTAAGAGCTCACTTCGACGAACAGTATGAGCTCCACAAGAGTGCAAAAGCCGCAAAGGCAGCAGCTTAATCCCTATATCAGGATATCTTAAACAGTATGATGCGCGGCGTTCCTTCGGACCCGCGCATCGTGCTATATACGAAAGGAGGCAGCGTAATGAATGTCGCAACAATAGTGGCTGTTCTGGCAATAGCGGTGATACTGTTCTTCGCTGTCAGATACATTTACAAAGAGAAGAAGAAAGGAACGACATGCATCGGTTGTCCGTATGCCGGTAACTGCCCGAAGCATCAGGCAGGCACCAGCTGCGGAAGCATGGACAACAAGCAGTAAGTTAAATCATGAGTGACATTTTTCTGGATATAAAAGATCTTAAAAAAGGTTTCGGTGAAGGCGAGACCAGACAGGAGGTGCTGAGGGGCGTAAACTTCAGCGCTTCGAAGGGCGAGATATGCGTTCTGCTCGGACCGTCCGGATCCGGCAAATCGACTCTGCTCAACATAATCGGAGGCATAGACAGCTGTGACTCCGGCACCATCTCCATCGACGGAGACGAGCTGATCGGCATGAACGAGGCCGAGCTCACGCAGTACAGGCGCAAGCACCTCGGATACGTTTTTCAGCTCTACAACCTCATACCGAATCTCAACGTAAAAGAGAATATCGAGGTAGGGGCATTTCTTTCGGACGACCCGCTTGATGTCGATGAACTCCTCGGAGTCCTCGGCCTGGCTGAACATAAACACAAGCTGCCGAACCAGCTCTCGGGCGGTCAGCAGCAGAGAGTATCGATCGGAAGGGCGATCGTGAAGAATCCTGACATCCTGCTCTGCGACGAGCCTACGGGTGCGCTGGACTACAACACATCCAAGGAGATACTCAAGCTGATAGAAGACATCAACCGCAAGTACAACAACACCATCATCATCGTAACGCACAACGAGGCCATCAAGGATATGGCGGACCACGTCATAAGGCTAAGAGACGGCGTTGTGAGACATGATGACAGAAATCTCAGCAAGATCCCTGCGGCGGACCTCGAGTGGTAGAGGAGGCGTGCGATGAACAAAGACAGAAAGCACGCTGTCGGTAATCCGCTGCGCACAAGGGTGCTGCGCGAACTTCGGGTGGAATGGCGCAAATACCTCGTCATTTTCATCTTCCTGACCCTGATGATCGGTTTCGTGTCGGGCATGTATGTTGCCAACAACTCCATGCTGATGGCGACCGATGAGATCAAGACCACGGCGGCGCGTGAGGACGGCCACTTCATCCTGAAGGATAAGGCGGACAGCGACCTCGTCGAGGATATAGAGAGCGGGGATAAGCTCGACGTCAGGATGTACTATATCTTCAAAGCTTATGAGGATATTGACGCGTCAGACATCGAAGCCGCGTACAAGAGCGGCAATTACAGGGAGAACCTGGACCGCCTCTACAGCGATGCTGACAAGAGGGCAGAAGAGGATTACCAGAACGCCGTCGGCGATTTTGACCTTGATGATCCGTACTTCAGGCCTGTCCCGGTGAAGCTGTTTGAGAACTTCCGC
>JAFUGO010000056.1 GCA_017469325.1 Mogibacterium sp.
CCGCCTGCGGCTATGACGACATGTCCGGAGTCAGCCAGAGCTCTGATCGTCCCTATCTCGACGATGGCCTTCGGCTTAGGGCTTGCGACCACTCTTCTGTAGCCTCTGCCCGCGTCCTCTTTGAAGACATGATGCCTGTTCATAGCCAGCTTGTCCGCTTCTTCTTTTGTAAGGACAGCTCCGATCGGCTTTGTCGGCTCCCGGAACGCCGGATCCGCCGGATCCACCTCGACCTGTGTGAGACAGCTTGCTACATCCTTTATTATGCCCCTGTTCGCGAGCTCTTCTCTGAGCATGTTCTGCAGGTCATATCCGATGTATCCCTGACTCATCGCAGTGCAGACCGAAAGCGGAAAGTGATCGTATTTTTCAGGATTCTCTCTTGCGAGCAGCGTGAACGCTTCCTGGATCATGCCTACCTGAGGACCGTTTCCGTGCGAGACGACTACCTCATGGCCTTCCTCGATAAGGTCAGCTATCGGTTTTACCGATCCGCGGACCGCGTTCATCTGCTCGGGCAGATTCTTGCCCAGCGCATTGCCGCCGAGAGCTACTACTATCTTTTTCTTTTCCATTTCAGTTACACCTGCTTATCCGTAAATCATGAGAGCAGGCGCAGGCTCATACGCCCCGCCTGCTCTTCTGTTTAATCTAGAATGTTCTTCTTCTCGGAGCTGCGCTTTCTTCGAGCTCTTTGAGTGCCGCAACAGGATCTTTGACCTTTGCCAGGAAGATCATAGCCGCTATGATATATGGCTTATTGGATGCCTCTTTGTAGAGGGAGTCACGCGCGTGGTCGAATACCTTTGCGGTAACCTCACCGTGCTCACACGAAATGCCCTGGATATCTGCAGGCAGCGGATGCATGTACAGAGTATCGAGGCCGTTCTTTGTGAGCTTCATCATCTCGTCATCCACGAGCCAGTCCTGATGAGTCGCGTTCTGAGCGAGGAGCTCTTTCTCGAGCTTGTCGATCCCGTCGAAGTCTCCCTTTCCGTAAAGATCGGTACGCACTTCCATTGCAGCGAAAGGAGCCCAGCTCTTAGGATATACGACATCGGCGTCTTTGAAAGCTTCCTTCATGTCGTTTGTGATGGTGAAGCTTCCGCCGGATTCTTCAGCGTTTTTCTTTGCCACCTCGACTACATCGCTCATCACTTCATAACCTTCAGGATGTGCAAGCACGACGTCCATTCCGAAGCGTGTCAGAAGTCCGATGATGCCCTGAGGTACTGACAGCGGCTTGCCGTACGACGGTGAATAAGCCCAGCTCATGGCGATCTTCTTGCCCTTCAGGTTCTCAGCTCCGCCCATCTCGTGGATGATATGCAGAGCGTCTGCCATAGCCTGTGTCGGATGGTCGATGTCGCACTGAAGATTGACGAGTGTCGGCTTCTGCTCGAGCTCTCCGTCTTCATGTGCCTGTGTGACCGAGTCCATAAACTCGTGCATGTACGCGTTGCCTTTGCCGATGTACATGTCGTCGCGGATACCGATGGCGTCTGCCATGAACGAGATCATAGTTGCTGTCTCGCGGACGGTCTCTCCGTGAGCGATCTGTGACTTCTTCTCGTCGAGGTCAGCTACCTCAAGTCCGAGCAGGTTGCATGCGCTCGCGAATGAGAAACGCGTTCTTGTGGAATTGTCACGGAAGATCGAGATACCGAGTCCCGAGTCGAAGATCTTTGTGGACTTGTTGCGCTCTCTGAGATCTCTCAGCGCGTCTGCCACGGTGAATACCGCTTCGATCTCATCGTCTGTTTTCTCCCATGTCAGAAAGAAGTCATTTTCATACATGTCGGCGATATTCAGCTTCGCCAGTTTTTCAGCAAGTTCTGTTGTCTTGGACATCTCTCTCTCCTTTTTGTAATCGATATGTCAACCAATTTTCAAAAAATAATTTTTGTTTCCTAAACTATTTTTATTATACGTCTGGAAACAGTATTTTCAAGCCTTTTCTTAAAACTATTTTAGGTTTTATGCGTCCTTCGTGTTTATCAG
>JAFUGO010000057.1 GCA_017469325.1 Mogibacterium sp.
AGAAGATAATGGCAAAAAAGACTTATTCTATACCTTTCATAATATGGATAATCGCCGGGACCGTCCTCCCGCTCATTTCGATCGCCTATTATGGCTTCACGAGCAGAGACGGAGGCTTTACTCTGGAAAACATAGCGGCGATGTTCAGGCACGATCACATGCAGGCGCTCCTGCTGTCGCTTTTGCTTGCGTTTGTAAGTACGGTGATATGCCTGCTGCTGGCTTTTCCTATGGCGATGATCCTGCGCGGAAGCAAATACGGCAAGCAGGGATTCCTGATATTCGTCATAATACTGCCGATGTGGATGAACTTCCTGCTGAGGACCATGGCATGGCAGGTGCTGCTTGAGAGGCAGGGCGTGATCAACGCGATAATTACGGCGTTAGGACTTCCGAGGCAGGAGATGATGAACACTCCGGGAGCCATAGTGCTCGGCATGGTCTATGACTTCCTGCCGTTCATGATACTGCCTATCTACAATACCGTATCCAAGATAGACGATCACCTTATAGAGGCGGCGTATGACCTCGGAGCGAATAAGCTCAAAGTTTATTCGAGCGTCATACTTCCGCTGTCGGTCCCGGGCATCGTGTCCGGTATAACCATGGTATTCATTCCGGCTCTCACCACATTCGTTATCTCGAACATGCTGGGAGGCGGCAAGATAAACCTGATAGGAAACATCATAGAGCAGGAGTTCACGGTCAATTCCAACTGGTATCTGGGATCGGGCCTGTCGCTCGTAATGATGATATTCATAATTCTCAGCATGCTCATGCTGCAGAGATTCGATAAAACAGGCGGTGCAAATCTCATCTAGATTTCACAGCGCAGGTCCGTCCGGTGCCCTTCCGGACTCGCTTGCGCTCATTCCTCGCTCGCAACGGTACTAAGCTCTGACTTCGCCTTCGGCTCGTCAATCGCTAAGTGCCGGCGGCTCGCACGGTCCGGGCGGGTACCGGACGGGCCTGCTGAAAAACAAAAAGAAAAAGAATGAAAAAAGCATTAGGACGCATCTACATCTTAATAATCATGCTGTTTCTGTATCTCCCGATACTGACACTTATCGTGCTTTCATTCAACGATGTAAAGTCGATGTCGGTATGGGGTGGGTTCAGTCTTCACTGGTATCAGGAGCTCTTCCAGAGCCGGCTCATGATGGGAGCTATCGTAAACACTTTCTCGATAGCCATACTTGCGGCTCTTATAGCGACGGTCGTGGGCACGTTTGCCGTACTCGGACTTGCTGCGATGAGACCGCGCACTCAGAACGTGCTTCTGGGATTCAACAACATCCCGATGCTGAACGCGGATATAGTCACGGGAATCGCGCTCATGCTCTTCTTCCTCATGATAGGAGCTCCGCGCGGCTACATGACGATACTCTTCAGCCATGCTACGTTCTGCATACCGTACGTGATACTTTCGGTAAGACCTCGCCTTAATAAGAACACGGACAGGCTGTATGAGGCGGCGCTCGACCTCGGAGCGACTGAAAGCTACGCATTCAGAAGGATCGTTCTGCCGGAACTCAAACCGGGCATACTGTCGGGCTTCCTTCTCAGCTTCACCATGTCCGTAGACGATTTCATCATCACGTACTTTACAAGAGGAGCCGGCATCAATACCATTTCGACTCTCATATACAGTGAGGTCAAGATAGGTATCAGACCGAGCCTCTTCGCGCTCTCATCGATCATATTCGTTGTGGCGCTCGTGGTCCTGCTGTTTGTCAATCTCAGACAGGACAGGGCGGACAGGCTCGTTGAAGCAAAAGCGGCAGGTTAAGTATTGACCGGCAGATAAGAACGATGTAAAGAATACTTTACGTTTTATTCTATATAAACTAAAGAAGGGATATAAGGACAGAATGTTCAAGGAACTTCCCGGCGACGGAATCAAAAAAGAAATAGAAGCCTACATCAAAGCATCTGTACAGAGCTTTTCTGCAGAGGGCATCGTGCCTAAGCTTGCTGTTATTCGCGCGGGCGATGACGGCGGCCAGAAGTATTACGAGAATGCCATTCTTAAGCAGAGCGCCGAATACGGGATCGAGACGCAGGCCATCAATTTTACCAGCAATATCAGTCCCGCGCTCATAGAGGTAACGCTGCAGGCCGTTAATGAGGACGACAGCGTACACGGCATCATCATGCTGAGGCCGTTCCCGGGAGCGATCGACAGCGAAAAGCTGCGCACCATGCTCAGCCCTGCAAAGGACGTTGACGCCATTACGGATATATCCATTGCGGAACTCTTTGCCGGCAAGGAGGACGCGTTCTATGCCTGCACGGCCGAAGCCTGCATGGAGGTAATGCGCTATCACGGGATAGATCCGGCCGGACGCAGGGTCACGATAGTCGGAAGGAGCCTGACGGTAGGCAAACCTCTCGCGATCATGATGCTGAACGCGGATGCTACGATTACGATCTGTCACTCGCGCACTCCTGAAGAAGACCAGATCAAAGCATGCAGGGACGCGGACATAGTCGTGCTTGCCACGGGACGTACTCAGGGATACGGAAGCAAATACTTCAGGGACGGACAGATAGTGCTCGATGTGGGCACAGGCACCGGACGTGACGGAAAGATGCACGGCGATCTGGATATAGATGAAATAAAAGAGAGCGGAGAGATCAGCGATCTTACATATACTCCGGTCCCGGGCGGGATAGGAAGAGTAACGACCGCGCTGCTCCTCAGAAATATCATAAAAGCGGCAAAGAAGACCCGCGGCAAAAGCGCGGGATTATCAGGTTTACGGGAGATGATGTAAATTGGG
>JAFUGO010000058.1 GCA_017469325.1 Mogibacterium sp.
GGGAATAAGGGTGCTTTCACAGGCTGTTGAAGACGGAGCTGTCTTTGTCGCCCCTATAATAAACGCAAGAAGGCACCAGACCTATGCCGCGGTATACGAAGCGGCACGCGGTAATGACGGGGCTCTGACAGCTGCGATGGAAGAGAAGCAGTACATTATCGAAGACCTTCTGACGGCTCTGAACGAAAAGCTTGCCGGTACTGACAGCGCTAAGGTCTTCTTTACGGGCGACGGTATCGACGCATATAGAGACATCATCGAAGAGATGATGCCGGCAGGTTCGTACATGCTTGCGGATGAAGAAATAAGGTATCAGCATGCAGGATCAGTCGCGGAGGCGGCGCTCAGAAAGGCTGCCGCAAGCGAGACCCTCGGCTATAACGAACTGATGCCTGAGTACATGAGGCTCGCTGAGGCCGAGCAGAGACTTAAGTCAGGCACACTGAGCGACAAGATCAGAAGACCGGTGCAGAAATGACCGGGCCCCTTCGGTAAGACTATGGATATTACTATCAGACAGGCAAAACTATATGATGTACCTGCCATGTCCCGCATAGAGAGGGAGTCCTTTGATGAGCCCTGGAGCGCGGATGAGATAACGAAAGACGTGACCGCCGGCGGCAATGTCTATGTCGCTGTCGCAGAGGCTGACGGAGAGAAGCTCGGCTATGCCGAGTTCAGGAGCGTCGCGGGAGAGGCCCAGATCTACAACATAGCAGTCGACCCGGGTTTCAGAAGAAAGGGCATCGGAGAAGCGCTCCTGCGCCACATGATAGAGAAGGCGGAGGCAGACGGCTGCAGCGTGGTGAACCTCGAAGTGAAGGCAGGCAACGATGCCGCCATGGAGCTTTACAGCAGGCTCGGATTCCGCGAGGTCGGAAGGCGCAGAGGCTATTATAACGGCGGCAGTGAAGACGCAGTCCTTATGGACCTTGACTTACGTACAGTTGAAGTTACGGTGGAGCTTTAAAAGAGCCCATCCAGGAGCACGGCTCTCGCCTCGTCGCGGCTTAACGCAGCGGTACTAGGCTCTTTTAAACCTCAATATAGAAAGCTACAATTAATTGATCTATGAAAGACGGAAGATTTCTAACTTTAGGAATAGAGACCAGCTGCGATGAGACAGCAGCCTCGGTGGTAGCCGACGGCCGCTTTATGATGAGCAATATCATAAGTTCGCAGATAGATATACACACAGAATACGGCGGGGTCGTGCCCGAGATCGCTTCAAGAAAGCATCTGGAAGTCATAAACGATGTCATCGACCGCGCGCTCAGAGAGGCCGGCGTTCAGACCAAGGATATCGACCTTATCGGTGTCACTTACGGACCGGGACTGGTCGGAGCTCTCCTTATAGGAGTGGCCGCGGCAAAGGCGATGGCGTATGCCTGCGATATCCCTCTGGTGGGAGTGAACCACATGCACGGTCATATCGCCGCCAACTATCTTGAGCACCACGATCTTGAGCCGCCGTTTATGGCGCTCATAGTATCGGGCGGTCATACTGAAATAGTGAATGTTCCCGCGTATAATAAGTGCGAAAAGCTCGGAGGGACGCGTGACGACGCCGCAGGCGAGGCCTTCGACAAGGTGGCCAGGGTCATAGGACTCGGCTATCCGGGCGGACCTAAAGTGGACAAAGCGGCAAAGCAGGGCGACCGCGACGCGATAGCGTTCAAGCGCGTTTATCTTGAACCGGGCAGCCTCGATTTCAGCTTCTCGGGACTCAAGACGCAGGCTCTGAATTATCTCAATTCAGAAAGACAGGCGGGCCGCGAAATAAACGTCAACGATGTGGCGGCAAGCTTCCAGGAGGCAGTCGTCGAGGTCATCGCAGACAAGGCGGTGGCGGCGGCATCGAAGTATGATCAAAAGAGAATAGTCATGGCAGGCGGAGTAGCATCGAACAGCCGCCTCAGAGAGCTCATCGGCGAAAAAGCGTCAGCTAATGGCATAGACGTGCTGAAGCCGAGCCCTGTTCTCTGCACGGACAACGGGGCCATGATAGCATCGGCCGCTTATTATGCGTATAAGAGCGGCGAGGAGCCTACGCTTGAGCTCGACGCGGTACCCGGACTGGAGTTTTAAAAGATGATAATACTATCCGGTAAAGACATCAGCAAAGCATACGGAACAGACATCATTTTTGAGGATGTCTGTTTTGGCGTTGAAAAAGGTGACCGGATCGGTATAGTCGGAGCCAACGGAACGGGCAAATCCACTCTGCTCGGCATAATAGCCGGAGACATAGAGCCCACATCCGGGAATCTCTACATAAGGAGCGAATACAATCTCGGATACCTGCGCCAGCAGAACCACTTTGAGGGCAGCGGGACCGTCCGCTCCGAGGCGGAGAAGAGCTTTACCCATCTCTTCAAAATGGAGAAGAGGATAGAGGATCTCCAGTACGCCATCTCGGATCACACGAGCCCGAGCTTCGACAAAGACCTTGAAGAATACACCCGCCTCATGGAGGAATACGAACAGAAGGGCGGATACACATATAAAAGCGAGTTGAACGCGATGCTCGTTCATATGGGCTTCGATGAAGAGGCTCAGAATAAAGAGATAGGCAAGCTGTCTGGCGGCGAGCGCACCAGGCTGGCACTGAGCTGCATGCTCCTCAGCAAACCTGACGTCCTGATGCTGGACGAGCCTACCAACCACCTGGATCTTCACATGCTGGAGTGGCTCGAATCTTACCTCGAAGGATACCGGGGGACCATACTGGTCGTCTCGCACGACAGGTACTTCCTTGAC
>JAFUGO010000059.1 GCA_017469325.1 Mogibacterium sp.
CGAGCTCCGCGTTCAGAGTCTTGTCGGACTCCATGACCTCGAGCATCTTGGCTCCGCTGAGCTGATCCCAGTCTGTCGTTACGACCTGGGCAGTCTTATTGAGTGTCCTGATGTCAGCGACTACCTCGTCGAGCTCTGCGGCCGACATACCCTGCTGATGTGAAAGAAATATAGAGCTCGCGTGTTCTACCTGGTTGGCAAAGAACTCGCCGAAGTTCTCCATGTACATTTTGTATCTCTTGGCGTCAACAACTGTGGTGAAGCCGTTGAGCTCGATCTTGTCATTCTTGAGATCCTGGACGGCGATTATAACGTCGGAAAGCTTGCCGACTCCGGAAGGTTCTATGAGGATCCTTTCAGGGTCGTACTTCTCAATTACGTCATTGAGAGCTTTTCCGAAATCGCCTACGAGAGTGCAGCAGATGCATCCTGCGACCATCTCGTTGATCTGGATCCCGGACTCTCTCAGGAATCCCGTATCGACTCCTATCTCGCCGAATTCATTCTCGATGAGGACGATGTTTTTTGTGTCATATCCTTCGGAGATGAGTTTCTTGATCAGTGTAGTTTTGCCTGCTCCGAGAAAACCGGAGAAAATATCTACTTTTGCCATTTTTCACCTTTCATTCTGCTTGCTCGTTAACCGGCCGGCCCTGCGAGGGCACAGTAATCCCGATTATTTTACATCGTAAATACTATACCGCCTTCCGCGGCCGGTAAACTTTTCTATACAATATTTAATCTGGCAGTTTGTCTGCCTGTTTTTTTTGAATCGCGGTCTTTTTTCCAGGCCGGAAACATGATCGAAATGATGATGAGGACCGAGCCGGCCGCAATGGACGGTGTCAGTTTCTCACCAAGGAAGATGATCCCGAGGATCGCTGCAGTAAGAGGATTGACTGCTGTCAGAAGCCCGGCGCGTTCGGGAGTTATGTATTTTTGCCCGAGAGGCTGCAGCGTAAAGCCGACGCCGCTGCAGATGATGGCGAGCGCCAGCACGGCACCCCACTCGGTGCCGCTCTCGGGCAGACGTACGTCTTCAAAGAAGAACGCGCAGATCGTAGCGCATATACCCGTGAAGAGCAGCTGGAATATGGCGAACACCATCGGATCGTCTCTTTTAGTTACGTTATCGGTGAAGAGCACGCATACCGCGTACCAGAAAGCTCCGCCGAGCACCAGAAGTTCACCGGTTGAAAAGCCGATGCGGTCTCCCTTAAGAGTGAGGAAACCTACACCGATCAGAGCGATCACAGCGGTGACGACCGTCATCCTGTCCGGAAGCTTGCGTCCGAGTATGCACGTAAGCACCGGGACAAACACGACGACCGTGCCCTCAAGAAAAGACGTGACTGTAGAGCTGGTGGTCTTGAGGCCCATGAGCTCGAATCCCATGCAGAGTGTGAGCAGGACTCCCATCACCGCGGAATCAATTATCTCACGCTTAGTGGCGTTTACCAGCTTCTTTCTGAATAGAAGACCTATGAGAATAAATGCGATGAATGCGCGCGTTCCCATAAGGAGGAACGGTCCCATGGTTTTCATGGCGATCTTGGAAAATAAAAGAGAGCTGCCTCGCAACGCGAGGGCAGTCCCTACGAGTATCTCGCCTGTTCTTTCATTCATCTCCGGTCCGCGTATCTTCATTACTCCCCTTATACCAGAAACTGATCCTCTGGCCCGATATATTCTGCAAGTTTAAACGGCGACATAACGCCCCTGTCAGTAACGACTCCGGTCACCAGCTCCTGCGGCGTTATATCGAATGCCGGATAGTAACCTTTTACGTTCTGATTGGCTGTCGGTGTGCCCATAGCCTGGAGCACAAAGTCCGGATCGCGCATCTCTATCTTTACGCTGTCGACTGTAGCGTGTCCGCGGTCCGGTGAACCGCTCACGTAATAAGGTACGCCGTGGTACTTAGCGGCTATGGCTATCTGATATGTGCCGACCTTGTTTACCACATGCCCGTCGCAGCAGATGACATCAGCCGCCGATGTGAATATGTCTATTCCCTCATTCTTCATGACTGCGGCAGGCATATTGTCGGTGATCACGGTCACATCGAAGCCCATGTCGTACCCTACGCTTGCCGTGAGGCGCGAACCCTGGAAATACGGTCTCGTCTCAGGGCAGAACAACCTTATATCCTTGCCCTGCGCTCTTGTCTCTCTGAGCATCATGCCGACTATGGTCTCTGCAAAGCACTGAGTCATAACGGCTCCGTGCTCAGGGAAGAGCTCCGCCAGGTACTTGCCGGACTTGCCGATCCCCGCATACCTCTCGTTGTTCTGATCTATGGCGCACTGCTTGATCGCTTCGGATA
>JAFUGO010000060.1 GCA_017469325.1 Mogibacterium sp.
CTGGTCATAGGCAGCATCAACATATTCATCTGACGGAGGATCTATGGACGAAAAAGATTATGTAGTATTCGAACATGTCCGTAAGGTGTATCACGTGGGCGAAGTGGACATAGAGGCGCTTTCGGATGCCACTTTCAGCGTGGCAAAGGGCGAGCTCGCCATCGTAGTGGGTGAGTCCGGAGCCGGCAAGACGACGCTTCTCAACATTCTGGGAGGCATGGATACTCTGACTGACGGAAAGGTCTTCCTGGACGGGAAAGAGATCAGCAGACTGAGCTCCCGCGAGCTCACAAAGTACCGCCGCTTCGATATAGGCTTCGTGTTCCAGTTTTATAATCTGGTGCAGAACCTCACAGCGCTCGAGAACGTATCTCTTGCCACGCAGATATGCAAGGACCCGCTCGATCCGGCAGATACGCTCAGGGCCGTCGGGCTCGGAGACAGGATGTACAACTTCCCGGGACAGCTTTCGGGAGGCGAGCAGCAGAGGGTCGCGATAGCAAGAGCTCTCGCCAAGAATCCTAAGCTGCTCCTTTGCGATGAGCCTACCGGAGCTCTCGACTACAACACGGGAAAGCAGATACTGCAGCTGCTGCAGGATCAGGCGCACGAGTCCGGCGCGACCGTAATAATAATCACACACAATAAGGCGATCACTCCTATGGGCGACCGCGTCATAAGCGTCAGAAGCGGCAGGGTGCAGGATGTGAAGATAAATCCTGATCCTGTGCCGGTGTCCGAAATAGAGTGGTAGGATGCTCAGAAAATCGACGTTCAGAGAAATAAGGACCTCACTTGCAAGATACCTTGCGATCTTTGCGATCGTTGCTCTTGGAGTGGGGTTTTTCAGTGGTCTCAAAGACTGCAAGGCGTCGATGGTCAGTACTGCCAGGAATTATCTTGACCGTACTGAGTTTTATGACTATCAGATACTGTCGTCATACGGAGCGGATGATGACAGTGTAGCAGTCGCGGAGGAATGGAAAGGCGTCAGGTCGGCCGAAGGATCGGTACAGATCGATGTCATGGCGCGCTCGGGAGGCGGCGACTCAAGAGCGCTCAAGGCGATATCCCTGCCTGAGAACATAAACAAACTGAATCTCGTGGACGGAAGACTCCCGCAAAACAGCAGCGAGTGTGTAGTGGATGATTACGCAATTACCGATGACGGATTCCGCATCGGTGATCATATAGAGATAACGGACGAGAACGATGAGGACAGACTTGACGATTTCAAGGTGAAGGATTTCGAGATCGTCGGCAAGGTCAATACGCCTATATACCTGGACTATCAGAGGGGCTCCACGGATATCGGCAACGGAAGCCTCGACACTTTTTTCTATGTGGACAGATCGGCTTTCGATGTGGACTACTACACGAATCTTTACGTGAAGCTCGAAGGCGACGAGGCTGCACTCAGCGATGAGAATGATGACAAGCTCAAGGCGAACGAGGACAGCATGAAGTCTCTTGCCGAGGCTGTTACCGCGGACCGGCGGGAGACTGCCCGGAAGGAAGCTCAGGAAGAGCTGGATGAAAAATGGGCGGAGTACGATGACAAGCTGGCCGAATACGAAAGCGAAAAGGCAAAAGCCGAGAAGAAGATCAGAGACGCGGAAAAACAGCTTAAGAAGGGCAAAAATGCGATCAGCTCCGGCAGAAAGAAGGCGAAGGCAGGCGAAAAGCAGGCTTCCGATACACTTGAGGACCTCGAAGGCAGACTCGAAGAAGTTGAAAGCGGTATAACTGCACTCAGCGAAGAGAAGAAAAAAGCCGAAGCCGGGCTCGCGAAAGCGAACGAGGGGAAAGCCGCAGCTGAAACCGCTAAGGCAGAGCTCGAGGCGGGCATTGAGCAGCTTGAACCTGCAGCAGAAGCCGACCCGGAAGCCGCTGCAAAGCTTGAGGAGATGAAAGCGCAGCTGGCAGGTGTCGAAGCACAGATCAAAGAGATAGACGGACAGATAAGCACCATAAATGCGGGCCTTGCGGCGATCGATTCAAAGATGAAGGAGGCCGAGGCAGGAAAGGCGCAGCTCACAGAAGGTATAGACAAGGCAAATGAAGGCCTCGATGAGGCTGAAGAAGGTCTCAAAGAGATCGACAAACAGCAGAAGAAGCTGAACCGGAACGAAAGTAAGCTGAAGAAAGAAAAACAGAGAGCAGAGAGCGAATTCGAAAAAGCGGAGAGGGAGCTCGACGACGCGAAGGACAAGCTAGATGAAGCCCAGCAGAAGATAGACGATATGGAGACCGGCAATTCCTTCGCTCTGTCCCGCAAAGAGAATGCCGGCTATTCATCGTTCGACAGCAACTCGAGCATCATAAGCAATATCGCAAAGATCTTCCCGGTGTTCTTCTTCCTGATCGCGGCCCTGGTATGCATGACCACCATGACCCGTATGATCGATGAGCAGCGCACGCAGATCGGCGTGCTGAAGGCGCTCGGTTACAGCAATGCGCAGATAGTAGGCAAGTATCTGTTCTACTCCGGGAGCGCCGGATTCCTCGGCGCGGTGACGGGATTCTTTGCGGGCTGCAAGGTCTTCCCGAAAGTCATATGGGACGCGTATACCATGATGTATGACTTCAGCCATGAAGTCGATTATGTCATAGATCCGAAGCTGGGCCTGGCAGTGCTGGCCGGCGCACTTCTCTGCACTATGGGCGCCACATGGGTATCCATCGCTTCCGACTTCAGAGTATCTCCTGCGGAACTCATAAGGCCTAAGACACCGCCTGCGGGCAAGCGCATATTGCTCGAGAGGATAACTCCTCTGTGGAAGCGCATAAGCTTCCTCTACAAGGTGTCGATACGCAACATATTCAGGGACAAGAAGAGATTCCTCATGATGGTCATAGGAGTCAGCGGATGCACCGCGCTCCTTATAGCCGGCCTGGGCATACGTGCAACGATATCCAAGGTGGCGGATTATCAGTTCGATGAGATATCCGTATACGATATAACCACTGTCTTCAGCAAAAACATGAACGCCCGCAGACAGGAGGACTTCCTTGAAGAACTCAATGAGTCGGCGGAAGTATCCGGAGATGAAGTGAGATTCCTGCACCGCGGAGAGGTCACGCTGATCACGGGAGGCAAGACTGTCGATGTGACCTGCGTAGCGACGGATGCGGACGGCTTCGACGATTTCATCAGGCTCCATTCGGGCGAGGAACCTATCGAATATCCCGGCCCGGGAGAGATAGTCATAGTGCGCAAGACGGCGCATGACTTCGGTCTCGGTGCGGGAGATGAAGTCACACTGCGCGAGGGATACCGCGAGATGAAGGTGAAGATAAGCGCGGTGGCTGACAACTATGTATACGACAGTCTCTATATGACACCAGAGACATACAGGGAAGGCTTCGATAAGGATCCGGACATAAAGGCGGCATATATAAATCTCGGAGATGATGCAGATGATGATGTGATCAGAAGCGTCGCGGCAGGAGCCGCCGGATATGAGTATGCCGCGGCAGTCCAGACCAACCTCGATGTCAGAGACAACGTGGCAAAGATGATGAAGAGCCTCAACGCCGTGGTATACGTGGTGATACTCTCGGCTGCTCTTCTCGCCTTCATAGTGCTCTACAACCTTACAAACATAAACATCACCGAGAGGATACGCGAGATAGCTACGATCAAGGTGCTGGGATTCTATCAGCTCGAGGTATCGCAATACGTATTCAGAGAGAACCTCTTCCTGACCGCAGTCGCTGCGATCGTGGGAATACCGCTCGGAAAGTGGCTCCTCAAATTCGTCATAGACAATATCGTGGTCAGCATGATCTTCTTTGAGCCGAGGCACGGCCCTTATGACATACCGCTGGCGGTCGCTCTGACATTCGTGTTCGCGTTCTTTGTGAATCTTGCGATGCAGAGGAGGCTCAACAACGTGTCCATGACGGAGTCGCTTAAGTCCGTCGAGTAAAGTGCGGATATTCCGGCAGAGACTTCTGAAGGCGGGACGGGCTCAATTGCGCGTACCAAAGCATTTTAGTATAATAAAGCGGATATAATTAAAGGGGCCGGTCGCACCGGCAGCAATACGGAGGACTAATTAATGAAGACATTTACGATCGAAATGGCTGATGGCGGCATCATGAAGGGCGAGCTCTATGAGGATATCGCACCTGAAACAGTTGCCAATTTTGAAAAACTCGCAAACAGTGAATTCTATGACGGACTGATCTTTCACAGAGTCATTCCGGGATTCATGATCCAGGGCGGATGCCCGCAGGGCACCGGAATGGGCGGCCCGGGATACACGATCAAGGGCGAATTCACAGCGAACGGCTTCAAAAATGACCTTAAGCACGAAAGAGGAGTTCTTTCCATGGCAAGAGCGATGGATCCGAATTCAGCAGGTTCGCAGTTCTTTATCATGACAAGCACATCACCGCATCTCGACGGACAGTACGCTTCATTCGGCAGAGTCACAGAGGGAATGGAGGTCGCTGACAAGATCGTCAGCGTCAGACGCAATATGATGGACAAGCCGCTGGTAGATCAGAAGATCAAGAGCGTCCGCGTAGAAGGATAGTATGCAGGACGCAAGCTGGCAAAAGACACAAAAGAAAATATACGACATGGTCTCGACCGGAGTGGTCGACAGCAGGCTCAACAAGTTTTACGACGTATTCAGCACCCTGGCGCTGGTCGCGAATCTTGTGTGCGCTTTTGCGGCGACTTTTGACAACCTCGAGGCGCAGTACGGCACGCTCTTCACATACATCGATGAGATCACGGTATTCTTCTTCGCGATAGACTACGCTCTCAGGGTCATCACGGCAGGGCAGCAATACCCTGACTATCCGAGAGGCAGAGCCGTTGCGAAGTACGTTACATCGGGCTACGGATTGATCGACCTTCTGTCATTCCTTCCGCATTATCTGCCTACTTTCTTTCCGGCAGGTGCTGCGGTGTTCCGCATGCTCAGGGTCGTCAGGATCTTCAGACTGTTCAGGATAAATGCCTATTCCGACTCGCTCACACTGATCGGTAACGTACTGAAGAAAAAGAAGACCCAGCTGATGGCGTCGGTCTTCGTCATCATCCTGCTGATACTGGCATCCAGCCTGTGCATGTACAGCGTAGAGCACGAGGCCCAGCCTGATGTATTCAGAAACGCTTTCTCGGGTATCTGGTGGGCCACGTCCACACTGCTGACGGTAGGTTACGGTGATATTTATCCGATCACACCTATGGGGCAGTTCCTGGGAATAGTCATAACCTTCCTCGGTGTTGGGCTGGTCGCGATCCCTACGGGTATCATTTCCGCGGGCTTCGTTGAAGAGTACCAGATGGTGACCAGACTGGCAGATATAGAGCAGGAGAAAGAAGTCAAATTCATCAAGGC
>JAFUGO010000061.1 GCA_017469325.1 Mogibacterium sp.
CCGTCAGCCTCTCCCTAGCAGAACCATTCCGATAGGTCTCCCGCGAACTCCTGAACGAATACCACGTTCTTAAGTCCGAGATCTCTTATCTTTTCCATCGCGCGCATCATCACGCTCTTGTTACCTTCTACGGCAACAAAAAAACGGTCCGGTTCACGGGCTGCAAGTTCGCTGATGAACTTGCCCTTTCCGCATCCGAGCTCTACATAAAGAGGAGCGCCGCCGGACCTTTCGTTCCATCTGCCGCGCATCCCGGCCGGATCGCTGATTATCAGATCCGCGTATGCTTCATATCTTGTTTCCAGATTTCTGAGTTTTCTCTGCCTCATTCTATGTTATTTCCTTTGAAGAAGCACGGATACGGAGCTCTCCCGTGTCCCTGCTCCTGAATTTCTTATATAAACCTCGATCCTATTATGACCGCGAGGAACAGCATTATCATCACCGCCGCAAGCGCATCCGCACGGGCAAACTTTATCTCGTTCATGCGCGTACGCCCGCTGCCGCCGTGATAGCATCTGGCCTCCATAGCAAGAGCCAGGTCCTGCGCGATCCTGAACGAGCTCACAAACAGAGGCACCAATATAGGGATCAGGCTCTTCGCGCGCTGGAACAGATTGCCGGACTCGAAGTCCGCGCCTCTCGCCTGCTGCGCCTTTATGATCTTATCGGTCTCCTCCATCAGGGTCGGTATGAACCTGAGTGCGATGGTCATCATCAGGGCGATCTCATGGCTCGGCAGGCCGATCTTCGAGAACGGCGAAAAGAGCTTTTCAAGTCCGTCCGTAAGCTCTACCGGCTTGGTCGTCAGCGTCATGATCGACGATCCTATTATGAGCAGCACCAGTCTTATTGCCATGAAGAAGGCTCTCGAGAGTCCTTCGTATGTTATCGTAAGGAACTTCCAGTGCCACAGCACCCTTCCGTCGACCATGAAAAGGTTGAGAAGGAAGGTGAACGCTATGATGAGGAACACCGCGGTGAGACCTCTGAATATGAATTTGAGAGGCACCTTCGACATGGCGATCACGATAAACAGCGCCGCTCCCGCGATGATGAATCCCTTAAAGTTGTTAACAACAAACAGCTCTATCATGTAGAGCAGTGTCGCGATTATCTTAGTCCTGGCATCGAGTCTGTGGATCCACGAGTCGCCGGGATAATATTGTCCGAGGGTTATGTCTCTTATCACCCGCGCGCTTCCTCCATATAACTTTTTATATCTTCCGCAGCCTCATCTATGCTGAGCGCATCGCTTCTGAACGCCGGCGCCCTGCTGCTGATGAGGTCACATATCTCCTTTGCCGGCGGAATGCCCAGATCCATTGCCGCAAGTTTATCTCTCTGCGAGAACACCTCTTCAGGCGTTCCCTCAAGAGCGATCTTTCCTTTGTTCATCACCATGACCCTGTCCGAGAGCTCGGCCACATCACCCATATTGTGTGAGACGAATATGAGGATCATGTTCATCTCATCGTGGATGCGCCTGACCATGGACAGTATCTCTCTGTGAGCCGATGGATCGAGTCCGGCTGTCGGCTCATCGAGTATGAGTATCTCCGGGCCCATCGCAATCACGCCCGCGATAGCCGCGCGGCGCTTCATTCCTCCGGAGAGCTCGAATGGCGAGATGTCCTTCACCTCTTCATAGTCGAGGCCGACGAGCTCTATCGCGTACTTTACGCGCTCACCGATCTCCCCTTCGCTCATCCCCAGATTCTTAGGTCCGAACGCAACGTCCTTGCCGACCGTCTCTTCGAACAGCTGGTACTCCGGATACTGAAATACCAGGCCTACCTTGCGCCTTATATCAGTCATTTTAGCCTTGCCGTCCGTTATACACTGCCCGTCGATATATATCTCTCCGGACGACGGTTTTATAAGTCCGTTCAGATGCTGCAGCAAGGTGGACTTGCCGGATCCGGTGTGCCCAATGATGCCGAGGATCTCTCCGTCTTCGACATCAAAAGAGACGCCGTCAAGTGCGACGGATTCGCCCGGCATTCCGGGATTATACACATACTTTAGATTTCTTACTGAAATGGACATTCTTGCTATCTGTAATGCTCATCCGTCGTCAGGCTCAGACCGCCGCAATGTAGTCTGCGATCGCTTCAGCGGATGTCAGCTCTTCGGGAAGATCCGCTTTGTCGCGTATCGCTATTGCAGGAGGCATCTCGAGCCCCGCTTTTTCTATCATATCTTTGTCGGCGAACAGCTCTTCAGGAGTCCTGTCGCACAGAACTTTTCCATTTTTGAGAACTATCACGCGGTCCGCCTGCTCGGCTTCGGTCATGAAGTGAGTTATGAGAATGCATGTAATGCCGTCAGCGTTCAGGTCCTTTATGATATCCATCACCCTGGCACGGCCCCTCGGATCGAGCATCGCCGTAGGCTCATCGAACACTATGCAGTCCGGACGCATCGCGATCGCTCCCGCTATCGCGAGCCTCTGCTTCTGGCCTCCCGAAAGCATATGCGCGCCTTTGTTGCGGCGGCTCGTCATGCCCACGCGTTCGAGAGCGTCATCCACGCGCCTTCTTATCTCTGCCGGATCGAGCCCCAGATTCTCGGGACCGAAAGCGACATCGTCCTCTACGATGGACGAGACTATCTGGTTGTCAGGATTCTGGAAGACCATTCCGACGCGGCTGCGGACATCCCATATGTGGTCTTCATCCGCAGTATCGAAGCCGTCTACCGTAACGCTGCCCGATGTAGGCACGAGAAGCCCGTTGAGGCATCTTGCCATGGTGGACTTGCCGGAACCGTTCATTCCTACCACCGCGACAAAACTGCCCTTTTCGATATCAAAGCTAATACCGTCGAGGGCTTTTTTTCCCGGAACTTCCTTGCCGTTCTCATCTATCCTTGTAAAACTGAGTACAAGATCTTTTACTTCTATGAATTTCACGTGTTGAGTATAGCACAAACACTGCATATTTGGGCAACGAAAAAGCCGGCAAGCCGGCTCCAACGTAAGTGCTTTATATGTTAACCCTTTTGCTTCGTGCGTATTCTACTACTGCGGTACATGTATGTCAACACTAATTATTATGTTTTTTCACAAAAACATAATATAGTTCTTTGTGTTTTTCTACAAACGCAGGCAGGGTTTTTGTGCAGCCTATTTGTTTTCGTATACTTCTCCGGCATACACCTTTGATGCGTCTACGGTATCATGGATCTTTTCGTTCCACTCAGCTGGATCCACATCGTGGATAGCTACGGACAGATGGCTCCTCTGGCAGCCGAGTTCCTTCATCATCGTCTCGATCACAGCCTCTGCTACCTTCTTCTTTGTCTCGTCGTCTCTTCCTTTGAACATACTGATGTCTACATGTGGCATGATGGTTCCTCCTTATCTATTCCCACTTCAGGCCTATGCCTGCTTCAACAGCTTTGTCGTATACTTTCTGAGCGGTGTAAAGGTCCAGCGCTCCTATACCGACATTCTCGAACACGATGATCTCATCGTCCGACCCGCGCCCCGGGATATTGCCGAGTATATAGTCTCCGATGTCGCCGGTGAACTGATCTTTGCTCAGCGTTCCCTCATCAAGAGGTCTGAGGATGTCGCCGGACTCCGACAGCACCGCCTCTTCGGAATCGAAGTATATCTTTCCGCACTTGTCGAACACGGCAGGATCGAGTTCCTGCATATCATAAGTGTAGGCGCCGACCGCGCTTATGACTGCACCCGCCTTGAAGTATTCAGCGCTGCAGACCGGAGTGCCGGATACTGTGACAAGAGTCACGAGATCGGCTCCGTCGACCGCCTCATTGGTATCCTCAACCGCAATGATCTCTGCGCCGTAATGGCCGAGCTCTTTCTTCGCTGATTCGACGAACGCTTTCGTCTTTTCAAAATTGCGGGCAGCGACTCTCACTTCTTTTAGCGACCTGCCTGACAGCATTGCCTCGAGCTGGCACATCGCCTGGCTGCCCGTTCCTATCATGGCCCCGACCGATGCGTCACTGCGTCCGAAAAGATCGAATGCCGCGCCGCTTGCCGCCGCCGTCCTGAGAGCCGTTATGTATGTGCCGTCCATCATGGCTTTTACGACTCCGGTCTCGCCATCGATCAGAAGGACCTGTCCGATGGATGCCGGAAGCCCCTTTGCCGGATTGCCCGGCATGATGTTCACGATCTTGAGGCCCGCCGCCTTCATCTCTTCGCTGTAGGCCGGCATGAACAAAAAGTTGCCGTCCTTACCGTTGATCACGGCGCGGAGCGGAACATCGAACTTGCCCTCGCTGAACGCCTTGTAGCATTCCTTGTCGGCCTCGATCGCGTCCCTCATCGAAAAGACCTTCCTGATTTCTTCCTTATTTAAAAGCAGCATTGCGCACCTCCATTATTTTTTCAGCCATACCTACGGCCTCATTGAATCCTTCTCCGCTCATCTCCCCGGCCGCTTCTTTGAGCGCTCCCTCGAGCCTTTCATGCATATCATCGAGCCTCGGCATGAACAGTTTTTTATTGAGCCCTATCTCACCGCAGGCATCCTCGAAGCATTTTCTGTCTATCTTTGCCCACTCTATCTCTCCGCCTATCGAGAAGGCCATCTCTTTGGAGTGGGTGTCATAGAGTATCGTGCTGATTATGTCATATGCCGGCGCCAGTCTGAACGACTTGAGGCTGCCGTCATATACTATCGAGAAGTTTTTGATGTGTCCGTCTGTGTTGCCTATGAGCCAGTGGAACACTATCATATCCCAGAGCCTGATCTGGTCTTCTATCGGTGCCGCGGAGCGTCGCTTCAGAAGGTCGAACATCTTCTTCATGTGCTGTTCGCCCGGTCTTTCGTATTTGCCCGAAGCCGGTATCCCCAGCGCCTGTCCGATGTCTTCCTGATGCAGTCTCAGTGGACACAGCTTTCCGTCGATGAGATCCTCGGCTCCTTCGAAGCTCCTGTCGTATCTTTCGGTCGCAAAGAGCACGTTCTCCGTAAGAGCCTCACCGCCGGCTCCGTCCCTTCCGGGTTCGAGCCTGGCTTCTACGATCTCGCTCCCCGGGATAACTATGCCCAGCATCGACGCCGTCTTCAAAGCGAGCTGCTCGTTCTGCACTATTTTATCATATCGTATGTGGCTCTGTTTCAGTATGTGTGTGCTCGGGGCGCTCCCCACAGGCAGGAACCACTTTCCTTCAGGATCTTTGTATGCCCCGACTTTGCCGGACGCACCCGTGAGCGAGAGATGAGCCTCGACCACGAGGTCAGCCGACCGCGTCGCTCCCTCCGCCGCAAGTTTATACATCATGTCCGGATCGAACGGCCTGTATGAAGGCTTTACGTTTTTGTAATTCTCGCCCTTTATCTGAACGGCTCCGAGGCATTCGGCGCCCAGCATCTCCAGTATCGACAGGTAATCGCCGTCGTCCGTGCGGTTCTGCTCTGCCACAGTCCGCCGCATGAAACCCTCCGGCAGGAGTCCTTCGAAGAATCTCCTCGTTGGCTCGGGTCCGTACGGTTCGGATGTCAGGGGCAGGCTCACCGAAATAGGGCGGGCGGTCTCGGATTCAAGATAATGCTCCGAGTACGCGAATGACGCATCATAATCCGTGCTGCCGCTTATGGTGCCCACTTCTCTTTGTCTGCCGTTTATTTCTATGGAAACATCAAGCTTTTTCAATTCTGTTTCCTCCGTTTTAAGGTCTGCCGGGCCCTGCCCGCAGACTCTATTCGCCCCTGTTCACAACAAAGATGTCCATCCCGAGCAGGCTTATGACGTCCATCATCTTGCCCGCCTGTATGGTCTCCTTGCCGTTTTCGAGTTCTGACAGAAAGCTGGCGCTTATGCCGGCATAGTCCGCAAGAAAGGCCTGAGTGTAGCCGAGCTCCTTGCGTCTTTCTCTTATCGCGCTGCCGAGGCTTTTCATATCCTGAATAGTCTTCATAATCTGACCGGTCCTTCTATCCCTTTCCGGTGAATATAGCCGTTCGGCTATATATTTTGCTTATCAATTGATATTTAGCCGTTCGGCTATGATCTTCTTGTTTATATTCTAATATAGCCGTTCGCCTATGTCAAATGCAAAGGCAGATCATTCAATTAGAGACATCCACGTATCAAGCGCAGGATTTTTTGCTTACAAAAAACACATCCCTGCGTCAAGCGCAGGATTTCTGCTTACAAAAAAGCTCCCGGGATCCGGGAGCTTTCCTTGTCGTTGTATGCTGTGTTTTACAGGAGCGCCTCCAGCTGTGCCTTCTGCATCAGTCCAGGCTGCTTGTAAGTGATCTCGCCGTTCTTAACTACCATGATTGTAGGGATGCTTGTGATGCCGAGCGACATAGCTACTGCAACAGCATTGTCGACGTTGAGCTTGCAGAACTTTACATCAGTTCTTTCCTCTGAAAGCTGCTCAACGATAGGGCCCTGCATCTTGCAAGGACCGCACCAGTCTGCGTAGAAGTCTACCAGTACTGTGCCCTCTGCCTGCATTACTTCCTGTTCATAAGTATCATTAGTAAGTTCTACGATCATTTTATTTCCTCCTTGTAAGGTGTAGCATCTTGTTTCTCGTTAACGAAGTCAGTATACCACATCGGTCAATCGATATGTGTAGTATTAATGAATGCTTTGGAAGTCTGCCGATTCTCTATTGTATGGCTGGTCTGTATGCCAGGCGAAGCGGTAAAGGCATTTCGCACATACAGAGTATGGTTGCCCCGTATGCCAAGCGACGTGGAAAAGGCATTTCGCACATACAGAGTATGGTCACGCTGTATGCCAAGAGGCGCGGGAAACACCTTTCACACATACAGAGTATGGCTGACCTGTATGCCAAACAGTGTGAAATGGGGTGTTTGGCATATAAATCTGTTATAAGTTGGCAATTCTGCCGGGGCTATCAAAGCACGCACGAGAGCACCGCATATTGCGAGCATCAATATCTCGTGCGCGCTCAAAGACGCATTGTCATTACAGGATCGCACGGCATTGACCAATTGCCTTTTTCGGGCCGCCCTCCTGTGGGCTCCCCGGGTCTGCTTAACCGAATCGTTTGCCGAAAGGCTATTTACACACAAATCTGTACTTGTCCCCGGCAGAATTGCCCGCCCGGAGCGTGAGTGACCGCCGGTACTTAGCGACTGACTAGCAGCATTGCGCGGAGCTCAGATAACAAAAGCGGAGCGCACTGTCGCTGCGACGGCAGAGCTTAGTACCGCTGCGAGGAACGCGAGCGAAAGCGGGCGACAGAAAGGAATTACTGCCGGGGACGTAGTTGTGAGCACAAAAAAGGCACCGCCGAAGCGGTGCCATCTGTTTGTTGAAATTATTCAATGATCTCTGTTACAACGCCGGATCCTACTGTTCTGCCGCCTTCACGAATAGCGAATCTCAGTCCCTCTTCGATAGCGATCGGTGTGATCAGCTCGATCTCCATTACTACGTTGTCGCCAGGCATGCACATCTCTGTGCCTTCCGGAAGGTGAAGATCGCCTGTTACGTCTGTTGTTCTGAAATAGAACTGTGGTCTGTAGCCGTTGAAGATCGGTGTGTGTCTTCCGCCTTCTTCTTTCTTAAGTACGGATACCTGTCCCTTGAACTTTGTGTGCGGGTGGATAGTACCAGGCTTTGCGAGAACCTGTCCTCTTTCGATCTCTGTTCTCTGTACGCCTCTCAGAAGGGCTCCGATGTTGTCGCCTGTCTCAGCTTCGTCCAGTGTCTTTCTGAACATCTCTACGCCTGTTACGACTACTTTTCTCTTCTCTTCTGTCAGTCCTACGATCTCTACTTCGTCGCCTGTGTGGAGCATTCCTCTCTCAACTCTTCCTGTTGCTACTGTTCCACGGCCTGTGATCGAGAATACGTCCTCTACCGGCATCAGGAACGGCTGGTCGTTTTCTCTTTCAGGTTCAGGGATGTAGCTGTCTACTGCTTCCATCAGCTCTACTACTGCGTCTGCCCACTCTCCTGTTGGATCTTCGAGTGCCTTAAGTGCGGATCCTCTGATGATCGGTGTGTCGTCGCCAGGGAATTCATACTCGTCGAGAAGTTCTCTTACTTCCATCTCTACGAGATCTAGCAGCTCCTCGTCGTCTACCATGTCACACTTGTTCAGGAATACGATGATGTATGGTACGCCTACCTGTCTTGACAGGAGGA
>JAFUGO010000062.1 GCA_017469325.1 Mogibacterium sp.
CTCAAGGAAGAGGGCTTCTCGGGTCCTTCGTTCGATCCTATCACAGCTTACGCAAAGGGAGCTGCCGATCCTCATCACATCACAGATGACAGCAAGGGCAAGCACGGCGACTGCGTTATCCTCGACATCGGCGGAATGTGGAAGAACTACGCTTCCGATATGACAAGAACAGTCTTCATCGGCGAAGTAAGCGAAAGACAGAAAGAGATCTACAATGTAGTACTCGAGGCCAACAAGAGAGGTATCGAGATGGCTAAGCCGGGCAACAAGATGAGCGATGTTGACAAGGCTTGCAGAGACTACATCACAGAGAAGGGATTCGGCGAATACTTCACACACAGAACAGGTCACTCGATCGGTCTTGAAGACCACGAGGTAGGCGATGTTTCTCTCGTAAACGACGAGATCATCGAGGTAGGTCAGTGCTTCTCGGTAGAGCCCGGTATCTATATCTATGACGAGGGCATCGGCGTTCGTATCGAGGACATCGTTCTCATCACAGAGGACGGATGCGAGAGACTGAACGTATATCCTAAGGACGATATCATCGTAGTTCCTGACGCAGAATAATTCGAAAGGTGAAATCAAATGGCTAAGATTACTGAAGGCTATATGCCGTTCAAGGGTTTTCAGACTTATTACAGGATCGTAGGCGAGGAGTATAAGGACAACGGCAAGGCTCCTCTTATCTGCCTCCACGGCGGACCGGGATCAACTCACAACTATTACGAAGTGCTCGACAACGTCGCAGATGACGACCAGAGAATGATCGTTATGTACGACCAGATCGGATGCGGAAATTCATACCTCGACGGACACCCTGAACTGTGGACCAAGGAAGTATGGATGGAAGAGCTCTTCGCTCTGAGAGACTATCTCGGACTCGACACATGCCACATCATCGGACAGTCCTGGGGCGGCATGATGCAGATCTGCTACGGCATCGATTACAAGGATCACCTTGACGGCGTCAAGAGCTTCATCATCTCGAGCGGACATCCGTCAAGCAGCCTGTGGGAGAAGGAAGGTCTCCGCAGGATCAAGATGATGCCGCAGGACATGCAGGATGCCATCAACCATGCTCTTGAGACAGGCGACTTCACAGGCGAAGCTTATCTCAAGGCTGTTGATGAGTACATGGACAGATACTGCAATTACTGGCTCGGAGAGGATGCTCCTGAGTGCTGCAAGAGGCCTAAGAAGTCCGGATCAGAGTCCTATGTCGAAGGATGGGGACCTAACGAGTTCGCTCCTACAGGCACACTCAAGGACTTCGAGTATGTTGACAGACTCGGCGAGATCGAGGTGCCTTCGCTCATCATGAGCGGTATTTCGGATCTCTGCTCACCGCTCGTTGCAAAGACCATGCACGACGGCATCAAGGGTTCAAAGTGGATCCTCTGGGAGAGAGCAAGACACACATGCTTCGTTGACAGACACGATGATTACTGCGTAGAGCTGATCAAGTGGATGAACGAGCACGACGCGTAGCCGGCAGCTGAACGGCGGCGTCACATCGCCGGATCGCGAACAAATAAAAAAGAACAGGCCGGAGCTTCAGAAGGGGCTCCGGTCGTTTGTTGGGATATTACGGGAAATGACGGAAGTACTATGAAATCTATTGTTACAAAAAAAGCTGTATTTGAACTGATTGAAATGCTGGCAGGAAACGCGATATGCGCTTTCTCTGTCGTCTGTTTTGCACTGCCTTACAAAATGGTGGTAAGCGGAATGAGCGGCATAGGAAGGATGGTCAATTTCTATACGGGAGCCAGCGTATCGCTTGTTGTAGGAGTGTTCAACGTTGCACTCTTTATAATAGGCGCGCTTGTGCTGGGCAAAAAGTTTGCCGCGACAATAGCGCTGGGTACTTTCGCGTTCCCGCTCTTCATGGGCATATTCGAGCAGATGACAGCTCTGCACCACCTTGTGAATGAGCCGATGCTCGCCGCGATATGCGCGGGAGTCCTGGACGGGATAGGCCTCGGACTGGTGCTCAGGGTAGGCGGCTCCACGGGCGGTATAGACGTTCCGGCCATGATACTCAATAAGAAGCTGGGCTGGAAGCTCGCGACCGTTATGTCTGCCATTGATATCGGCATATTCATAATACAGATCCCCGTGACGGAGACAGAGGGAATAGTCCTCGGCATCCTTTACGCGCTGGTATACAGCGTTGTGATGGACAGGATGATAGTCCTGGAGCAGGGCGGATACCAGATAATGATATGGACCGAGAAGCTGCCTGAGGTCAACGAGGAACTGCTCGAGATCGGCTTCGGCACCACTCTGATAAAAGCCCGCGGAGGCTACCTGCGCGATGAAAAAGAGGTCATACTCTGCGCGGCCAGCAGCAGGAATTTCAACAAAGTAAAAAGGGCGGTCATGTCAATAGATAAAGGCGCATTCATGACGATCACAAGCATGAACGAAGTCAACGGAAACGGCTTCACATATATGCTGGCTGATGAAGACTATGTGCCGGAGCTCCGCAAACGTCATAACGGCCGCGAACTCAGTGCAAATAAGTAACAAATAAGTAAAAGGAAGTTAAAGAAAAGATGAATAAGAGGGTCATTTCTGAAATCATACAGATGATAGCCGGAAACATCATCTGCGCATTTGCTCTCGGCTGCTTCGCGCTGCCGTTCAATATGGTAGTAAGCGGTATGAGCGGAGTGGGAAGGATGCTGAATTTCTACACCGGTGTAAGTGTTTCACTGGTGGTAGCCATATTCAACTTTGTGCTCTTTGTGATCGGATGGATCATGCTCGGTAAAAAGTTTGCCGCAACGGTCGCCATAGGCACATTCGTATTCCCGACATTCCTCGGGATTTTCCAGAGCATCGAGGCGCTCCAGCACCTTGTGGATGATCCGCTTCTCGCGGCGATATGCGCGGGAGTGCTGAACGGCCTCGGACTGGGGCTCGTCATAAGAGTAGGCGGCTCAACGGGAGGCACGGACATACCGCCTATCATACTGAACCGCAAGCTCGGCTGGAAGGTCGCGCCTTTGCTCTATGCTCTGGACGTAGCGGTCTTCCTGATACAGATCCCGGTCACGGACACCAACGGAGTCATACTCGGCATACTGTATGCGCTTATTTACAGCATCGTCATGAACAAACTCATAGTGATGGAGCAGGGCGGGATACAGCTGATGATCTTTACGGAGAAGGTCGATGAAGTCAATGAGAAGCTTCTGAGCATGCACTTCGGTACGACGCTTCTGAACGGCGAGGGCGGTTACAAACACGATACAAAGAAGGTGATCTACTGTGTCGCCAGCAGCCGCAACCTCAGCAGGATCAAGAGGGCGGTACTTGCCATCGATGAGCAGGCGTTCATAACGATAACGAGTATGAGTGAGATCAACGGGAACGGATTCACATGGGTCTTCCGCCATGAGGAATACGAGCCTGAATTCGGGGAGCGTCATGATGGTCATGAGACGGGGGATTCCACTGTGTCGACCCAGATATCCTGACGTTGACAATTGTCGGATCTGTTTGAAAAAGCCGACTGTATTTGTGAATAAACACCAAATTAACACTGCCATTTGTTCATGATAACAAATTCACAAATTGACGAAAAAAATGTGTACATTGTGTGAAAAATGTGTTAAAATGTCAACGTTTAGAGCGGTGTTTAGACCGCGTTCTACATTTCACAGAGGTGTGACTTGTGAAGGTACATGTTAAATTAAATGACTCTGATTATCTGAAGTTCTGCGAATACCAGATGACTCACAGCAAGCAGGGCAAAAGAACGATGCTTCTTCAGAAGCTGACACTGCCGCTGATATCCGTAGCTATGGTCATCGCATTCGCCGTTTTTCATGCAAGCACCAGGACGATGATCCTTGAGATCGTTACCCTGACCCTTGCATCGGCAATATGGGTGATCGGAGCTCCGGGCATGCTTAAAAGCAGCATGCGCAGAGACTTTTACAAGAAAAAGAACAGCGGGAAGCTCCCTTACCGTGAGACGGCCGTACTGGATTTCGGTGAAGAAGGGATCACCGAGATCAGCGGAAGCTATTCGGATATGACTCCTTACAGCAGCATCACTTCCATGGCCAGGACGGACGACAAACTGTTCGTTTTCACGGACGGCGACAACGGCTTCGTGATACCGTTCAATGACGCAGCCAAAAACGGCAAAAAAGTGGCAAAGCTGCTTTCTGAAAAAACCGGCCTGAAGATCGAAGAGTGATCAGCCGGAAGCTCAGTTATTTCACATACACCAACGTATGTTAAATATAATTTATTAGATTTTTTATGGAGGAACTAAAATGTTAGAACAACTCAAAAAGTTCCCATTTGGCTTCATTGTATGCTGCCTCACATTCACATTTGAGAGACTTGCATACTA
>JAFUGO010000063.1 GCA_017469325.1 Mogibacterium sp.
ACATCATGACAGAGGCTGCGTTCCATAACGCTGAGACAGTTGACATGGCGCTCGGATGCTCCACCAATACTATGCTTCATCTGCCTGCGATCGCTCATGAGGCCGGCGTAGAGATAAGTTTTGACATGGCAAACGAGATAAGCGGAAAGACGCCTAATCTCTGCCATCTGGCTCCTGCGGGCAATACCTTCATGGAAGATCTTGACGCCGCGGGCGGAGTATACGCTGTCATAAAGGAGCTCACAAAGGGCGATCTTATCGACACATCGGTCATGACCGTAACAGGAAAGACCATGGGCGAGAACATAGCAGACTCGGTCAACCTCGATACGGAGATCATCAGACCGTTCGATGATCCGTTCATGAAGACGGGCGGTATCGCAGTGCTAAAGGGCAATCTGGCTCCTGACGGCTGCGTAGTAAAGCAGTCAGCCGTGGCTCCGTCGATGATGCAGCACGAAGGTCCTGCAAGGGTCTTCGATTCCGAAGAGGATGCTATACGCGTCATCTACGACGGCGGCATCAACGCGGGAGATGTTGTAGTCATCCGCTATGAAGGTCCTAAGGGAGGCCCGGGAATGAGAGAGATGCTCAATCCGACATCGGCTATCGCCGGCATGGGACTCGATGAGTCCGTTGCACTTATCACTGACGGCAGATTCTCGGGAGCTACCCGCGGAGCTTCGATAGGCCACGTGAGCCCTGAGGCGGCATCCGGCGGCAACATCGGACTGGTAAAAGAAGGCGACATCATCGCCATCGATATAACAAACAAGAAGATCGAGCTCAAAGTGAGCGACGCAGAACTCGAAGAGCGCCGCAAGGCGTGGGTATGCCCTGAACCGAAGGTGAAGACGGGCTATCTGGCACGCTACGCAAAACTCGTAAGCTCGGCAGACAAAGGCGCTATTCTGGAATAGCTTTAAATGGAAAACAGATCACGTCCCGGATGCGGTATGATCCGGGGCGCGGTCGGGAGGAAAGGGAATGGAACAGGTCAGGATTTTTGATACGACTCTTCGTGACGGTGAGCAGTCTCCGGGCTGCAGCATGAATCTCAAGGAGAAGATCGAAGTCGCAAAGTGTCTCGAGAAGATGCATGTGGACATCATCGAGGCGGGTTTTGCCATCGCATCGCCGGGTGACTTCGAGTCTGTAAAGACCATCTCCGAGACGATAAGAGAGTGCACCATAGCATCGCTTGCGCGCTCTACCGTAAAGGATATCGATACCGCATGGGAGGCGGTAAAGGGCGCGGCTGATCCGCGCATTCACGTCTTTATAGCGACTTCGCCTCTTCATATGGAGTACAAGCTTAAGATGAGCCCCGAAAAGGTGCTCGAGCAGGCGGGAGCGATGGTAGCTCATGCAAAGAAGTATTGCTCCGATATCGAGTTTTCGGCAGAGGACGCAACGAGAAGCGAGCCGGAATTCCTTAAGAAGGTAGTTGAGATCGCGATAGCAAACGGCGCTACAACGATCAATCTGCCGGACACTGTAGGCTATACCACGCCTGAGGAGATGCGCCAGCTCATTTATGATGTTAAAAACAACGTAAAGGGCGCAGAGAAGGTCGTGTTCTCGGTACACTGCCATAATGACCTGGGCATGGCCACTGCAAACGCTCTGGCCGGCGTGCTCGGAGGCGCAAGGCAGGTAGAGTGCACAATAAACGGACTTGGCGAGAGAGCCGGAAACACATCTCTTGAAGAGATAGTAATGGCCCTTCGCACAAGGCAGGACGTCAGCGGACTCGACACCCGCATAGATGCGACTCAGATCCACAGAGCCAGCCAGACTGTCTACAACATAATCGGACAGACCGCGCCTCTCAACAAGCCTATAGTCGGAAAGAACGCGTTCGCGCATGAGTCCGGCATCCATCAGCACGGTGTGCTCGCAAACAAGAAGACATACGAGATCATGACACCGGAGTCAGTGGGGATCCATGTGAACAATCTGGTGCTGGGCAAACACTCGGGGCGTCACGCAGTAGGATCGAGACTTGAGGAACTCGGATTCGTCCTTACAAAGGAAGAACTCGACCGCTGCTTCGAGGAGTTCAAGATCGTCTGCGATAAAAAGAAGAACATCACGGATGCTGACCTTGAGGCTATAGTCAATCACAACACGAATCAGGTGTTTGCTGATGAAGAGGACGGATACAAGCTCGACTGGTTCCAGCTCGCCACCAGCAATTTCACGACTGCCACATGCACGGTCAGCCTTGAAAAAGACGGTGAGAAGAGCCAGGATGTCGCTCTCGGGGACGGCCCTATCGACGCCGCATACAATGCGATCGACTCCATTATCAAGCCATCCAAGCACACATTCGACATATTCAACATCCACTCCATATCCGAGGGCAAGGATACGCTGGGCGATGTAACGGTAAAGGTAAATGCCTACGACCGCACATTCACCGGGCGAGGCCTTTCGACTGACATCATGGAGGCAAGCATAAACGCATATCTGGGTGCGCTCAACCGCATGGCTGCGTATGAGAAGAAGCATCCTGAAACGGTATCCCGCATAAGGGCTACGGAAGCATAAAGGAGGTGCCGGTTTATGGGTATGACGATGACACAGAAGATCCTGGCGGCACACGCGGGACTTGATGAGGTGCGCGCGGGTGATCTTATCGAGGCAAAGCTCGATATAGTGCTCGGAAACGACGTCACCACGCCTGTCGCGATAGGCGTATTCGAGAAGGCCGGATTCACCGAAGTCTTCGACAAGGATAGGATCGTGATAGCGCTCGACCACTATACTCCGTGCAAAGACATAAAGTCGGCAGAGCTCTGCGTCACCGCGAGGGACTTTGCAAGAAAGCACAATATAAAGCATTTTTACGATGTCGGTACGGTGGGCATAGAGCACGCTCTGCTTCCTGAGCAGGGAATAGTAGGGCCGGGAGACTGCATCATCGGTGCGGACTCTCATACATGCACATACGGAGCTCTCGGAGCTTTCTCGACCGGCGTCGGCTCGACTGACATGGCAGCCGGAATGGCATCGGGACTCAACTGGTTCAAGGTCCCGCCTGCTATAAAGGTAGAGCTCAGCGGAAAGCCGGGCCCGGGAGTATCCGGCAAGGACGTGATACTCCATCTCATAGGCGAGATAGGCGTAGACGGAGCTCTCTATAAATCGCTCGAATTCACGGGCGAGGGAGTCGCAGAGCTTTCGATGGATGACAGATTCACTATCTCGAACATGGCTATCGAAGCCGGCGGCAAGAACGGAATCTTCCCGGTCGATGATAAGACCATGGAATATATAAAGGACAGATTCGGACGCGAGCCTGCTGTTTACGAGGCTGACGCAGACGCTGAATACGAGAGGACCGTAAAGATCGACCTCAGTACTCTCGAGCCTACTGTATCCATGCCTCATCTTCCATCAAATATAAAGACGATCGGCGAGGTGGCGGGACTCCACATCGATCAGGTGGTCATCGGATCATGCACCAACGGCCGCATGTCCGACAT
>JAFUGO010000064.1 GCA_017469325.1 Mogibacterium sp.
ATAATTAAGCGTTATTACTGAGTTTGAGGTCTGTCCTTCGAAAATCAAAGTTTTGTTAATTATACCATAACGGAAAGATCCCGATACAGGGCTTATCCTCTGCATAAACACAAGTTAAGGAGAGATGTCCGCTGACTTCCGTAACGGAGACCATTTTTTCTGTTTGGGACGGAAGTTTATCAGCCTGGACACTCCCGGACTTCCGTCCCCGAGGCCTCTCTTCACCGTTTGGGACGGAAGATCCAATGACTGTTCTTTAAGATGCCTGCACGGTCCGCGAAAACCTGCTAACAAAATACCCTCTCATCATTTCTGATGAGAGAGCATCTCTTAGTTCTCTTAACTAAATGACATTGCTTTAGTGGGAGCTGTTTTCTGATTCTGTGCTTTGGCACTTTAGCCTTTGAATTCCTTCTTCTCTTTACCGAAGTGAAGCTCTTTGAGTCCCTCTACCTCGTCACAGATCTCGCGCAGGCTGCAGCTGTGGCAGTCTGTCGACATTCCCTCGAGGATCTTCGAAAGAGTCTTTGTGATGTCGCGGACTTTCTTCGCGTCCTTCTTCATCTCATCATAATTCGAGTCGTCCGTTGTAACGAATATCACCTTTACGGCCTTTACATCAGGATTCTTCTTGAACTGGGCAATGTAGGAATTGCCGACCTGCTCAAATGTGATCCCCTTGCGTACAGCTTCCTTCGATACTCTTACCTGTTCTCTGAAGCTGTCCGATGATGTACGGATCATGTATCCCTTCGGATAAACGTGATACTTAACAAAGTCGATGTCCTGAATAGCCCTGAACAGCGGCTCGGTATCTTCCTGTCCCTCACCTGTCAGATCTCCGGTCTTGATGAGCACTATCCTGGCAAACGGAACACTTCCATTGATCTGGTTGAGGTCCCTGCCGTAAACGAGGATCTCATCCTTGTCGGCAAAGCCGTCGGTGGAAGTGACGCATGCGTAGTTGACGGCCGGCTTGTTGTCGCCGCCGAGCTCATAGGCGGCCTCTTTCATCATAACAAGCTGGTTGCCGCCGACATCCTCCCAGCACTTGTCCGGATTATATTCATAACGCTTAGGCTGAGCGCTTCCGATCAGCCCATCGACTTTTTCGATAATTGAATTATACAGTTCCATACTCCCTCCCGTTTGTAAAATACGGCTCGCACCTTAAGCGGTATTTACAGTGATTTTGAATAATAATTCGTATAAAGAAAAGATTATTACTTCTTCTGTTTTCTTCCTTGATGAGTTTTTCTCTTTAACCTACATATTTAATCTGATAAAACAAAATTATGTAGGTTTACTCAGGTCTGCGTTGTTCCTAACCAGGATGTCTTTTATTATATCCCCATCGATTCTTCAATTGTAAACCGATATTACATAAGTAACGGTGCTTTTAGAAGTCCCGGCGATGATTTCAATGCATTTTATCTGCAAACAGAGCATGAATGAATATACTTTGATTTTGTGCTCGTGAAGCAACCTACATTCTTCTGTATTTTTTGCTGATTTTGCAGGTTTTGTTTTGAAAGTCCTTTTATGCCGAACTTCTGTCTTTAATGTGCGGCGCAAGGCTGCATTGTGCTGCCCTGCGCCGCTTCCTCTTTGTTTAGAATTTGATATCTACCTCTTTGCGGTCAAAGATCTCATTGACTCTTGCATAAGCCCACGCGAGGAGCTTCTGGTCAAGGTTGAGGAAATAGACCACGAAGAGCGCTCCTGTTGCGATACCGAGGATCTTGACGATCAGCTTTATCGCTCTAAATAGTTTCATCATCTGTAACGCTCCTTTCCAGGAAATTACTTAGCCTGTCCCTTCTGACGTACGAATTCTGCAGCGCCGAGAGCTCCCATCAGCTGCGGGTCAGTCTTGAGGTTGATGACCTTCAGTTTCAGAACGTGCTCGATAGCATCCTTGAGGCCGTCGTTCTTAGCGCATCCGCCTGTCAGTGTGATGGAGTCGGTAGCGCCTGCCTTCTTAGCCATTACGAAGCATCTCTTAGCAACAGCCATCTGGATTCCAGCAGCGATCTCGTCCATAGGCTTGTTCTCACCTACGAGTGTGATTACCTCGGACTCAGCGAATACTGTGCACTGAGCAGTGATAGGAATAACGTTCTTAGCAGTCAGGGACAGCTTCGAGAACTCAGGAAGAGTCATCTCGAACGATCTTGCCATTGCCTCATAGAATCTGCCTGTTCCGGCAGCGCACTTGTCGTTCATAGCGAAGTTATTAACTGTTCCGTCTGTGTCAACAGCGATGCCCTTGACGTCCTGTCCGCCGATATCGATGATAGCCTTTACGCTAGGATCTGTTACGTGAACGCCCATAGCGTGGCAGGAGATCTCGGAGATGTTCTCGTCTGCGAAAGGAACCTTGTTACGTCCGTATCCTGTACCGATGAGGTAAGCGAGATCCTTGGAGGACTTCAGGCCAACCTTGCCGAGTACTTCGTCCATAGCCAGCTTAGCGGAAGCTTCGGAGTTGATCTTGCTCTTGATAGTTGTATCAGCAACGATCTTGCCATCCTCGTCCAGAATAACTGCCTTAGTATAAGTTGAACCTACATCACAGCCGCCATAATATTTCATGATTGTTTTCTCCTTTATTTATTTAAAGATTAATTATTGGTATTGGTTTTTTATTTGCGAGCCTTTCGATGATCGAGGGGCTCTGTTACATTCCGAGTTCGTCGTCGAAGTCGCAGAGAGTCGGGTCTACCGGCTCAGCCTTCATGACCGTTCTCATGTACTCGTTGACCTTGCCTCTCATGGTCTTTCTGGATACTGTTCTAGGATCCATCAGATCATGCTCGATCCAGATCATGTGAGCGTTTCTGTCTCTGCAAGTATCATCGAGGATACCCTGCAGTGTAGCCATGTTCTTGCATGCTACGTTCTGGTACATGATGATGATCTCGGCGTTCCATGCCTCGACCTGTCTCCACATCTCGTCGACTACGTTATGATATCCGCCGTTTGTATGACGTCTCATTACCATGCGCTCGTACAGTCTGGCCAGATCCATCAGAGCCTCTTCCTTGTCCTCTGTCTCGAGGACCTTTGTGAAGTTGAGGGATTCCATCTCTACCAGGATGTCGATACCCCAGCAGTTAGCCAGCCAGTTGGAGAAGTTTGCATAGTAGTGAGCAGGGCAGGACCATACGATTCCTCTGTATTTCATCTTGCCGCGCCATGCCTCTTCGCGTCTCTCATAAGCCTTCATCATGATGTCGTTGACCTTCTCGAATGTCTTAATGACTCGAGGGTCAGCTCCGCCGTCCATCTCGTAGTTCCATTTACGGAACATCTCGTATGAAGGTCCGATGATCTGAGGGCAGTCAGTCTTGTTGACTTCCCACTTCTGCAGCTCGTAAGCGGTCTCCTCGTTGAAGCGCTTCATCTGCTTGAAGTAAGCGTCCCAGCTCCACTTAGCTCCCGTGACTTCCTCTACGAACTTGATGCAGCCCTTGATGTCCTGAACGGCATCCTGAGTTGTCTCTTCGTATTCGTATCTTACAGGGAATGTCAGGTGGTATACCGGCAGATTCGGGAATCTTCTGCTCATGTATGATGACGCCATTGTCGATCCGTCGCAAGGCATCGAGCTCGAGATGAAGCACGATCCCATGTGAGGCAGAGCGTCGATTACGAGCGCGCCGCACTCTGACGAAGGTACCGGGCATGTGTCAGCAGGGAGTCCGAAGCTCTCTACGGCGTCGATGTAAGGTACGCATGTGAGCTGGTCGATCTCGGATACCAGGAATACCGGCATGAGCTGGTAAGGGATACCCAGAAGATCAGGGAAGCCTGCCATGATCTGGCCCATTGTCATCTCGTCGAAGAGAACGACTTTCTTGTTGAGCTCTTTGGAGTTACCGTTCTTCTCATCGCACTTAGCGAGGAATACGAGGTTCTCAGCTACATAGCGGAAGATATCGTATGTCATCAGGTGCGACATCTTCAGAGCGCTGCCCTTCTGGCCGGATGTGTTCTTGTCCATGAAGCCTACGCAGCAGAAGTACGAGATCATCCATCTGTAGTAGAATGTCGAGTTGAGCGCCGGGATCAGATCTCTGCTGAAGGTCGTGAGCAGCATGAGCCACCTCTTGCCCCATCTGTAGAAATCGTATGCTGTATCGGCAGCGCCTCTCCACTCTCTTCTGACAGGGACCATGTCGCCCTTGCGGTAGAGCTTACCGAGAGTCCTCTCGCCGTGGAGGAATACTTCCTTGAACTCTGCAGGGCTCATCTCTGTTGCCTGCTTTACTTCAAGAGCGCATCTCTCGAGGTCATTTTTGCATCTGTCTACCTGCTTCATGCAGAAAGCCTTGATGTCAGCCTCTTTGGTCATATCTACGATGATCTTTCCGACTTCCATAAGGTTCTTGCCCTGGGCCTTAAAGTCCATGTTGTCTTTGCAGCGCCAGAATGCAGGATTCGGATAATGGAATTTGCCCTTCGCGTTATCCGCTTTGATTTTCTTTTCGCGCTTTTCGGCAAGACTGTTTTTGATGCCGAGTAGTTCTGTTGTCAGTACCATTTAGTTCTTGCCTCCTTTCTAAGCCTTCTTTGCTTTCTGGATCTTCTTGATCTCAAGCGATTCTACGAAAGCCTGGAATCTTGTTCTGAGCTGTCCGGATCCCTTCGCATTGTACAGTCTGTCGATCGACAGAACAGGCCATCCGTACTCCTCAGCCATGATGTGGCTTACAAGAGCTCTCTCAAATCCCCAGAAGTCGCAGTATTTCATCTGCTCGTAGATGATTCCGTCAGCCTTGAACTCCTTAGCCAGCCTGTCGGCTGTCTCTCTTCTCTGAAGCACCTTGTTGTCTGCGATGTAACGGGCGCATTCGGAAGTGTTCATGTAGTGGCGTACGATCTGCGGAAGAGCGTCCTCTTTGTCGCTGAGCTCGATGACCTCTCTTCCCGGGATCGATCCGAAGCAGTGTCTGTCGAACACTACTCTTGCGCCTGCGTCCTCGATCATCTTCGTGAACTCAGGGTCGTCGATCTCCGATCCTACGATGCCCACTCTTGCTCTAGGCAGATTCTCGTCAGGTTTTCTCTTCTTGAGCTCTGCGAGAGTCTCCTTGAGATAAGGCAGGATCAGATACTTAGGGCATGTGTAGGTCACCAGATTCAGGATGTGGAACTCATATCCCGTGATGACCGGATTGTCTGCCTTACGCATCTCGCTGATCTCCTGCATGACCTTGCAGACTTCGTTGTGCTCCTTGACGGCTTTTCTGATCGCCTTGTCGGAGATATCCGTTCCCAGATGCTCCTTCATGGCGGCGAGAAGCCTTTTCTCAAGCTGTCTCTGCATGTGGTCGTACGAGAAGTCCTCGGTCTTGTAAGGAACGTCCAGTATCGGCAGGAAGAAGTGCTCTTTGTCGTTGCATTTCAGGATAGTGAAGTGCTCGTTGAATCTGTTCATCATCGAGCATGCATCGACTGCAGCAAGACCATCCAGGAACTGGAATCCTCCTTCGATAGCTCTCTCGAGCAGAGCACGCGCGTATTCGCAAACGTAGTTCGACATATAGTAAGTGGAAATGTCGATCGATCCCGTTCTCGGTGCGCGCAGTCTCACCGACACGCAGTTGTCAACGTTCAGGAGGACCTCAGGGATGTGGTAGCAGGTATATCCCATGATATACTTGCCGTCCTTTCTCGCCTGCTCCACCAGCTCGTTGTCCGCGTTGTCAAGAAGGCTCTCGAAGTAGATCAAATGCTTCAAGTCTTTCAATGTTGTAACCTCCCTCTCAACTTTGCAACAAGGGGGACCACCGCTTGCGGTGGTGGATTCCTTATTGCTTTACTTTGCAACAAGGGAATCTCCGCCTGCGATGCGGATCCCTTATTGCTATTTAACATCTTACATTAAATAAGTTGCATCTTTTTGAGCGCCTCGCGCGTACCCTGCATTACCGGCGAATCCTCCGGCAGGTCGAATACGCTCACGCCCATTATATCGTTTTCAGCATGTGTCCTGTCATCAGGGATGTATGCGAGGACCTCAGCCGATTCGATCTGGATATGAGGAATGGATTCCTCTTTAACTCTGTTGACGATGACTCCGCACTTGTCGTACATCACGAGCTCATCGGCAACTTCTTTGATGGTGTCCACTACCTTGCAGCCCTTGCGGCTCGGGTCGGTGATCAGGAAGAGATGTGTGACTTTCTCCATTACTCTTCTGTTGATCTGCTCGATACCCGCTTCGCCGTCGATGACCACATAGTCGAAGTCATTTGCCAGAAGGCTGATGACCTCTTTCAGGTAGGCGTTCACCTTGCAGTAGCATCCGGCAGCCTCAGGCCTTCCGATAGCCAGGAAGCTGAATTTCTGCTCTTCGAGCATGGTGTCGAAGATGCGGAACCTTGCTTCGTTGAGCATCTCGATGGCTTCTTTAGGACGGCCCTCCTCTACGCTTCCGACGATCTTTTTACGGATGCCGTCCAGCGTGTCGGTAGGCTCTACTCCGAGTGCCGTCGTAAGCCCGATAGCAGGGTCAGCGTCGATGGCGAGGATCCTCGCGTCCGGGTACTCTTCGGTGAGGATTCGTACCATCGCGGACGAAATGGAGGTCTTGCCTACGCCGCCCTTGCCGGCTACTGTTAAAATCTTTGTATCTCTCTTGTCTTCCATTTCAATAATTTATAAATACTTCTTATCTATGATTCTATGGTGCTTCCCCATCAGGTCCGGCCTGCCATCTGTGAATCCCTTATACGGATATTGTGACCAGTCTTCCCTGAAGCTGTATTGCCCTTCGGGGCTTTTCGCAGGAAAAGCTATAATATTCCGATCTGCCTGATGGCCCTTGTATAGCCTTCCGGGGCTTTTTGTTCGAAAAAGCTATAATAATTCGATCAACCTAATGGCCTTTGTATTGCCTTCCGGTATTTTTTGTTCCGAAAAGCTATAATAATTCGATCAGCCTTGCGGTCTTTGTATAGCCTTTTGGAGCTTCACACCTGAAAAAGCTATAATACTTTCTTTCCGGAACTGCTTACCGGAAGAGGCCAAAGCGAACCGGAATGTTTTACCTGAGCAGATAAGTGTATCAGGTCTAGAAAAGTGATGTTATCAGGTCGGTGTAGCCGCTCGGATCCCGGATCGGCAGACCCGCGATCAGCAGCGCCTGATTGAAGAGCACCTCGCACATCTTCTTCGCCCTCTCCGGATCATCGATCCTCGCCCTGTCGAGTGCCAGGAACGCGTCATGATCCACGTTGAGCTCGAGTATGCGCTTGGCCTTCATTCCCAGTTCAGGGTTGACGGCCGTGAAGTACTTCTCCATCTCGAAGGTGATACCTTCTCCGCTGGACAGGCATACAGGATGAGTCTTGAGCTTGGTGGTCGCCCTGACGACATCCACCTTGTCTCCGAGAGTCTCCTTGACGAAATCGAAGGTGTCCTTGAATGTCTCGTTCATCTTCTCTTCGTCCTTGCCGTCGCCCAGGTCGAAGTCTCCGTCGATGACCGACATGAACTTCTTCTCTTTGTAATTCCTGAACATGTCGGAGATGAAGCCGTCGGTGCTGTCCACGAAGTACAGGATCTCTATACTCTTGTCCTTCAGGATCTCTGTCTGCGGCATCTTGTCGACCGCTTCGATGCTGTCGCCTGTCGCGAAGTAGATGTACTCCTGGTCGTCCTTCATTCTGTCGACGTATTCGCCGAGGGTGACGAGCTTTTCCTCTGTCGAGGACCAGAACATCAGGAGATCCTGCAGCTGCTCTTTGTACTTGCCGTAGTCTTCGAGAGCGCACAGCTTGAGCTGGCGTCCGAAGCTTCTGTAGAAAGTCTCGTACTCTTCGCGGTTCTTGTCCCTCATCTCCTCGAGCTTGGCTCTGATCTTTTTCTCGAGATTCTGGGAGATGAGCTTCAGCTGTCTGTCGTGCTGCAGCATCTCACGCGAGATGTTGAGCGACAGGTCCGGCGAATCGACAACGCCCTTGACGAAGTTGAAGTATTCCGGCAGGAGGTCCTTGCACTGATCCATGATCAGCACGCCCGAGCTGTAAAGCTGAAGTCCGCCCGTGAAGTCGTCCGTGTAGTACTTGTTAGGTATCTTCTCCGGGATGAACATCAGAGCATCGTAGCTCACAAGTCCCTCGACCGATACGGTGATGGTCTCGAGAGGCTTCATGTCGTCCTGGAATGTCGATTTGTAGAACTCCTCGTATTCCTCTTTTGTGACTTCGGATTTTTTGCGCTGCCACAGAGGAACCATCGAGTTGAACACTTCGTATTCCCAGATCTCCTCGTACTCAGGATTCTCCGGATCGGAGCCCTCTTTGATCTGCGGATGAGGCATCAGCATCTTGATCGGGAAGCGGATGTAGTCGGAGTACTTTCTGACCAGCTTGTAGATCGGGTATTCCCTCATGTACTGGCTGAATTCGTCCTCTGTCTCGCCGTCCTGACGGATGTGCATGATGACATCGGTCCCGTGACCGTCGCGCTCAGCTTCTTCGATGCTGTATCCGCCGGCTCCTTCGGAAACCCATCTGTAGGCCTTGTCTGAACCGTAGCGCTTCGAGACTACTTCCACTTTATCGGCTACCATGAACGCGGAGTAGAAACCGACACCGAACTGTCC
>JAFUGO010000065.1 GCA_017469325.1 Mogibacterium sp.
TGGATCTTCATCGAAGCTGAACCCGGAATGCGTGGTTACCCTGTAGTTAAGATCCTTGTCAAATACTATGTGCCCGCGCCTGTGGCACCAGCATGCCGTCGTCACGGCAACAGCGAGTGTGGCGGGGTGGCGGGCTGTATTTACTATGTTGACACCCATTACGGAATACTTGCCGCCAAGTCCCTGAGGACCGAAACCTATGGCGTTGATACCGTCTTCAAGGAGTTTCTCCATAGCGGCGGCGCGCGCATTCTCATTATGCGAGCCGACGGGACGCATAAGTGCGTGCTTAGCGTTGAGAGCCGCTGTTTCGACTGTAGCTCCAATGCCCACTCCCACAAAGAGAGGAGGGCAGGCATTCAGACCGTATGAAGTCATCCTCTCGAGCACGAAGTCGACGGCTCCCTCATAGCCCTGTCCGGGCATAAGCACCATCGCGTGTCCCGGAAGAGAGCAGCCTCCGCCGGCAGGGTAAGTATATATCTCGCATCCGTCCCATCCCGGAACGATATCCCACCATATGAAAGGGATCCCGCTGCCGGTGTTGGTGCCGGTGTTGTTCTCATCAAAAGTCTCCACGACATTCGGCCTGAGCGGTGTTTTCTCAGAGGCTTTGCGGACAGCCCCGACCAGCGAGGATTCAAGATCAGCGATCAGAGGGAAGCTGCTCCCGCATCTGATCATGAACTGCATCACTCCGGTATCCTGGCAGGACGGCCGGCTGAGTTCTTCTGCAAGCCTCAGGTTCTCAAACATGAGGTCGTAGATCTGCACTGCAAGAGGGTTTTCTTCTTTGCTTTTAAGCTCTTTGAGTTTAGCCAGCACATCATCGGGCAGTTTAATGGCCGTATGACCGATGAATGCCGCCATGATATCCGTAATTCTTTTTGCTCTGTTATCTGAAGACATAATGACCTCCTGTCTATGCGTCAAGTTTAGTATAGATGTCAGGAGTAATCAAGGATGCGCGACGCAGTATTTGAGGCCTTGTATGAATAAAAAATCAAAATAAGAATGGATTATCACTAAAAATCGTTGCATAAATATTCATCAAATGTTATAGTCATGCATGACGAAAAAAGCCGCCTGCCGGTACGGCGGGCGGTGATTACAAAATAAAGCATTTGAAGGAGAAAGAAAAAATGAAGAAGAAATCACTTGTACTTCTGCTGGCATTCGCAATGATCTTTACATTCATGCTCGGAGCCTGCGGCGGCGGCAGCGATGAAAGCGCATCCGATGAAGGCGAAACACTGAAGGTAGTTACTGAAGCGACATTCGCTCCGTTCGAATCCACAGAGGACGGCGACACAACTATCGTAGGTTTTGACCCTGACATGATGGCTGCTATAGCTGAAGACCAGGGACTCAAGCTCGAATGGGTAAACATGGAGTTCGACTCACTGATCCCTGCTCTTGAAGCCGGTGAAGGAGACATCATCTGCGCAGGAATGAACAAGCTCGCGGGAGACCGTGCAGAGAAGGCTGATTTCGGAGATACATACTTTGAAAGTGAGCTCATGCTTCTCGTTAGTGCTGACAGCGACCTCACAGGTATCGACGCAGTCACTTCCGATATGAAGCTCGCAAGCCAGATCGGCACAACAGGCGGAGACATGGTACAGACCATGAAGGACGAGGGCAAGATCGCTGACGGCGTTGTTCTCAACCAGTGGACAGACTGCTACCTGCAGCTGAAGAACGGCGAAGTCCAGGGCGTTATAGTAGATAAGCCGGTAGGCGAGGCATACCTCAAGTCGCACGGCGACGAGGCTAAGTTTGTCGGAGACGCATTCGGCGATCACGAAGAGTTCGCGTTTGCCGTAAAGAAGGGCAACACTGAGCTCCTCGAGAAACTCAACACAGGACTCGCAAACATCAAGGCTAACGGAACATACGACGAACTCGTCGACAAGTGGTTCAGCTAATATAGCGCGGAAGAACCGGATCAATTAAAAAAACAGGCGAAAGGGAATTATATGGGCATCTATCTTAAAGGATTTCTCATCGCCTGCAAGGGCATACCTGCCACAGTCTGCGTAAGCTTAGTGGCGATAGTACTGGGAGCAGCCTTAGGTCTGCTCCTTGCTCTGTGTTCACAGACAAAAAAGAAAGTCCTGCAGGTCATCGCAAAAGTATATGTTGATGTAATAAGAGGCACACCTATGCTGGTGCAGGCTCTCATTATGGCTTACGGTATCCCGTGGCTGCTGCAGTCCTGGGGTTTCGGATTCAAATGGGACAATTACGGCGGACTGGTGGTCCCGGCTGTTATCGTCTGCGGATGCAACTCCGCGGCATACATGTCGGAGGTCATAAGGTCCGGCATCCAGGCCATAGACAAGGGACAGATGGAGGCGGCGCGCTCGCTCGGAATGAGCCACGGCATGGCCATGAGACTGGTAATAATACCTCAGGCTATACGAGTCATCCTTCCGGCGTTCGCGAACGAGTTCGTAACTCTCATCAAGGAGACTTCAGTACTGGGCTACGTAGGAGTAGTCGAGATACTGCGCCGCGGACAGCTGTGGAACTCCTCATCATTTGAGACCTTCCCGGCTTACATTGGAGTAGCTCTGGCATATATGATACTGACTATTCCTCTGTCCAAGATAATAAACGGCTATGAACGCAAGATGGCCAGAAGGGAGTCGGCAGCATGAGCATGATAGAAATAAAGGGTCTTCACAAGAGCTTCGGTGATCTCGAAGTCCTTAAGGGGATCGATCAGAATGTGGAAGAGGGCGAAGTTCTCTGCATAGTAGGACCTTCGGGTTCCGGAAAGTCGACCATGCTGCGCTGCATCAACAGGCTTGAGGAGCCTACAGCAGGCGAGATATACATCGACGGAGAGCTTATAACCGAGAGCAATCTTGACAGCATGAGGACAAAGATGGGCATGGTATTCCAGTCCTTCAATCTATTCCCTCATAAGTCGGTGCTTGAGAACCTGACCATTGGCCCTGTAAATGTCAAAAAAGAGGATGCTAAGAAGGCTGAAGAAAAGGGCATGATGCTTCTTGAGAGAGTAGGACTTGCCGAGAAGGCGGGAGAGTACCCTCGCAACCTGTCCGGCGGACAGCAGCAGCGTGTGGCGATCGCGAGAGCTCTTGCGATGGATCCCGAGGTGATCCTCTTTGACGAGCCTACATCGGCTCTTGACCCTGAGATGGTCGGAGAGGTTCTGGACGTAATGAAGGACCTTGCCAAAGAAGGAATGACCATGGTGGTCGTGACTCACGAGATGGGGTTTGCCAAGGAAGTGGCGGATAAAGTCATCTTCATGGACGGCGGCTACATCGTGGAGCAGGGCACTCCTGACGCGGTGCTGAACCACCCGAAGATGGACAGGACCAAGGACTTCCTCTCAAAAGTTCTTATATAATTATGAGAAGCCGGGAGCGCGGAAGCGCTCCTTTTTTTATGCTCCGGACAGCACCGGAGGCACTCTGAAAGTTCATTAAGTTTGGATAATCGCATGAGGCAGAAATGTATAATTAGTGCGTGTTAATTTGAGATAAATCTAAACAGAACGGAGCGCTTGTACAAAGCATGATAGTATTCAACAACGTAACCAAAAAGTACGGAAACAATGTCGGGCTGATCGATGCATCTGTGCATATCAACAGCGGCGACTTTGTTTTTCTTGTCGGACCGAGCGGAGCCGGCAAAACGACATTCATCAAACTGATCCTTAAGGAGATCGAACCTGACAGCGGCAGGATAATCCTTGCAGGCAAGGATATCACAAAGATCCGCAGACGCCAGATACCGGGCATCAGACAGAAGATCGGTATGGTGTTCCAGGACTTCAGACTCCTCGAGAAGAAGACGGTTTACGAGAATGTCGCTTTTGCTATGGAAGTGCTGCACAAGAGCAAAAAAGAGATCAGAGAAAGGGTGCCTTACGTGCTCAATCTCGTCGATATAGCTGACAAGGCAAACAATTATCCTAACGAGCTTTCTGCCGGCGAGCAGCAGAGGGTAGGCATCGCGAGGGCGCTGGTTAACAAACCGAGAGTCCTGATCTGCGACGAGCCTACAGGAAACCTCGACCCGGTAACGGCTATGGACATCATGAGGCTTCTTGAACAGATCAACGTCAGGGGAACAACGGTCCTGATGGTCATACACGCCAAGGACATAGTCGACCAGATGAACAAGAGAGTCGTTGCGATAGATCACGGCCACATCGTACGTGACGAGGAAGGAAGCTACGGATTCCATAAGCAGGAAGAAGAAAGCGATATTTATGTTCCGGGCTTCACTACTTTCGGAGAGGATAAGTTTGCGACTATAACCGCGCAGGCTGCCGGGATCTCAGTACCTTCTCAGAAGGGCAAGACGATCACTGTTCCGGCACCGTCGATCTATGATGACAGCGTCGTAGATGCTTATCTGGACGGAGGGGAGGATGTATATGAGTAGGATCGGATACAACCTCAAACAGGCCTTCTCCCAGATGGGACGCAACAAGGGCATGTATTTCACTACAGTCCTCGCCATCACGGCGATGATGCTCATACTCGGACTGTTCTATGTGGCATTCGTAAACGTCAATCTTTTCGCTAAATCGATAGAGAAGGACTACGATGTCATCCAGATATACCTCGCTGACGGTATCTCCGCTGAAGACAGAGAAGAAGTCGGCAAGACTCTCGAGTCCACACCGGGAGTAGAGAGCGTTACATATGTCACCAAGGATGAGGCGATGGTAGTCCTCAAGGAGAAGTGGGGAGAAAACGGATATCTTCTGGACAATCTGCCGGAGAACCCGCTGCCGGAGTCGTACACTGTATACGTATCCGACAAGGATGCCGCCAATAATCTCGCATCCGCGGCGCCGAATATAAAGGGCGTGGACGATGTGGTCTACTATCAGGAGACGGTCGAGAAGCTGGCGAAGATATCGCACTTCATCGAAGTGGGATCGCTCGTGGCGATGGCCTTCCTCATAATAGTTTCGATAATAATAGTCGCGAATACGATCAAACTGACCGTATTCAACCGTGAAAAAGAGATAGGGATAATGAAGTATCTGGGTGCGACCGACTGGTTCGTAAGGGCGCCGTTCGTATGGGGCGGAGTCATCGTAGGAGCGGTATCGGCGTTTATAGCCGCCGGTCTCACACACCTGATCTACTCAAAGATAGTTGGGATCGTAGGTACGGATGTCACAAGAATACTTTCTGTGAATGTGGTTCCGGCTTCAGAGCTGACACAGACTATCCTGCTGATATTCCTCTGCCTGGGAGTAAGTATCGGAATCATCGGCAGTATCATTTCGATCAGGAGATTCCTCGACAGATAGGGTTGACTGCATTTATGAAGAACAAGAACAAACGCAATTTAATAATCGTACTGATGCTTGTGGCAGCTCTTATCTCATCCGCGTTCATGTCATCATTTGCCGTGAGCCAGGAGGAGAAAGACGCCGCTACCAAGGCTGCGAAAGAGGCCAAGGAAGCGACTGAAGCCAAGAGAAAAGAAGCCAAAGATGCCGCCAAGAAGGCAGCCGAGGCCGTGGCCAATTTTGAGGATGCCGAAAAAGAACTCGAGCAGATCTCAAGCGATATAGAAAACATCAAGGTCGAGATCGCCAATACAGAGGCCGAGATCGAAAACACAAAGGCCGAGATGGAGGCAAAAGAGGCCGAGATCGAAGAGCAGAACACGGCTCTCAATAACAGGCTCACAGCCATGTACAAGACGGGCAACTCGGGATTTGTCGACGTACTGCTGAATTCCGAGAGCATCGAGGATCTCATGACTAATGTAGGCATGGTGCATAAGATCCTTGAGAGCGACCAGAACCTGCTGAAGAAACTGCAGAAAGAGTACAAAAAGCTACAGGAGCTCAAGGAGCAGCTTGAGGCGCAGGAGGCAGCTCTCGCGGATCAGCAGATCAGCCTCGAGGCAAAAGAGGTAGAGACGGAAGAGCTCAAGAAAAAGTATCAGGAAGAAGCGGACAAGATGCACGCTCTGCAGGAAGAGAAAGAAGCCGAAGCGGCGGAGATGGCTGCCGAAGCTGTAAGGATGCAGCTTGAGGCGGAAGCGATGATCGTCGAGTCCGGCGGTAAGATAGATGTGGCTCCGGGTGAATACCAGTGGCCGACAGCTTCCAACTGGCAGCAGTCCGACAAGTACGGATGGAGGATCTGCCCGTTCCACGGAAGAGAGTTCCACAACGGACTCGATATAGTACTCACCAGCGGAACAAGAGGAGCCCCGGTCTACGCCATCGCTGACGGATACGTGACAAGAGCGTCGTACTACGGCGGATACGGAAACTGCGTACAGTACGCGATCGGAAACGGATACAGTGTTCTCTACGGACACCTGAGCGGGTATAATTGTAAAGCAGGCCAGTATGTCACAAAGGGAAGCGTACTCGGCTACATAGGAAGCACGGGTAATTCCACAGGACCGCACCTGCACTTTACGGTATTCCAGGGCGGCTCCACAATCAATCCATATTCACTTTATTAAAAGCTGATAACAGTATATGACCATACATTCGAAGGTATTGGAAATAATAGAATCAAGGCATATCGGAGAGGAGATGCGTGAAGAATTCTTCTCTCCGAAGCCAAGACTCGCCTACGATCCATTCCTGCTTGCGAACATGCGAGAAGGGGTGGATTTGTTGCTAAATGCGGTAGACAGCGGAAAGCGCATAGTCATTTACGGCGACTATGATGTGGATGGCATCACATCCACCGCTCTTCTGATGAAGGTTATAGGCACGCTAACCGACAACGTGACATACTATATCCCTTCACGTCTCGATGAAGGCTACGGCCTGCACATGGAGGCTATCGACCGCATACGCGACAGCGGAGGCGAGTTTATCGTGACCGTGGACTGCGGATCGTCATCGGCAAAAGAGACGGCTTACGCCCATTCGCTCGGGATAGAGACGCTCGTAACTGATCATCACAATATGGGAAGCGACAGGGCCGAAGGCATAATAATAAACCCGAGACTCGAAGAGGACGGGTATCCTTTCAAGGGCCTTGCCGGAGTCGGAGTCGCGTATAAGCTGGCTCTGGCCATATCCCGTGAAAGATCCATACCGGGGCCGCTGATGGCCGAGATGCTCGAATTCGCCACCATCGGGACTATCGCAGACATAATGCCTATGATCGACGAGAACCGCACGATAGTGAAGTGCGGTCTCAGAAGCATCCACCTGGGCTGCAGAAACAAAGGCTTAAGGGAACTGATCGACAGATCGTCCTTTGACTACAGAACGCTGAAGGCCGGAGACATATCGTTCGGCATAGCTCCGAAGATCAACGCGTCCGGGAGACTCGGCGACGCATCTATAGGCGTAAGGCTGTTCCTCTCGGAGGATGAACAGGAGATAAGGGAATGCTGCGGCAGACTGATCGAGGCTAATTCGGAACGCAGGAGGCTGCAGGACGATGCATACAACAAGGGATCCGAGATGCTCGGCGATGAGCTCAAAAAAGGAGACTTTGTCGTAGTAGAGATCAATGACTCGCATGAGGGAGTGCTCGGCATAGTTGCCGGCAAGCTCAGAGAGAAGATAAACAGACCTGTCGTCGTCATATCCCGCAACGGAGATACATATAAAGGCACAGGCAGATCGATACCGGGCGTGGACCTGTTCACCATGCTCGATAAATACAGAGACAGATTCATCAGCTTCGGCGGACACAGCGCGGCGTGCGGATTCACCATAGCCGCCGACAGCATGGCTGAATTGAGAATGGATCTTAACACCGACATAAAAGCCATGACGGAAGAGGATCCGGAAATCCTTGAGGTCAGACGGCACAGTGACGCGGATCTTGAGCCGGATGAAATAGACCTTGATCTTGCGGAAGCTCTGCAGCTCCTTGAGCCGTGCGGCAAGGACAATGAGATCCCGGTCTTTACGATCAGGAATGCCGAGGTAAGAGGGTGGAGATTTCTTAAGGATGATGATAAAATGGCAAGGTTCTCAGTTGTCACAGGTGAAGGCAGGAGCGTAGACGCGGTCATATTCAGAAATGCCGCCGGCGCGTATGAAGCTGTGACGGAAGGCAGGGTGGATATACTCTGCAACATTGAGATCAATAACTGGAGAGATATAAGAAAGGCGCAGGTAATAGCACGCGAGATAGTGCCTGCGGGAACCATATGACCGGAGAAGAAAAAGATCTACAGAAAACACAGGACGGAGAAACGACGGCGCCTAAGGTGACTCTTGGGCTGGAGCTTTCGGACGTTGACGCGTATCACGTAAACGACGGAGTGACAGAGGAGTCTCGCGACGCGATCAGAACAGCCCGTAACGCGAAACGTGAAGCAAGGTCCCGGAAAAGGACCGGAGCAGGCGGCCGCATCGGGATGTTCCTTCTTGGCGTGCTGTTCTGTGCAGGTATAATGCTTCTCTGCACACAGGTGCTGGGCCTCGGACATTTTATAACCGACAAAAAATATGATTACTATACCGACCTGGACAGCGCATATGGTAAGTATTACGAGATAATGAAGATGATCGGCGAGGATCCGATCGCCGAGACCGTTCCGCAGGACATCGATGATGATGAGCTCAAAGAGATAGTCGCGGGCATCGGCGATCCTTACGCAGAGTACTTTACAGCGGAAGAATACGAAGAGTTCCAGAAGAGGTACCTGGGCGACTATGTCGGGATCGGAATAGGCGTCATACAGGAAGACGAAAACATCGTTATCCGTACTGTATTTGAAGATACCCCGGCTGCCGAAGCAGACATACAGGAAGGTGACATAATAGTAAAA
>JAFUGO010000066.1 GCA_017469325.1 Mogibacterium sp.
GCCACGGTATCGCCCTCTGAAGTCATGCTTCTGTTGAAGGATGCGCAGTTTGCGATGGGATAATACTTGAATTTCTTATCGCCGTCTTCATCCTCTACTTCCATCGCGATCTCTGTCTTCGGGATCAGAGTCCTTGCGGGAAGCGCATATGCACCGCTGATGACGTTTCCGTCTGTTCCTTTGAGAAGACCGTTAAGTTTGTTATAGATCTCGAGCGGCATGTGAAGCGAGACGGTAAGAGTTCCTGATCCTGCTGCACGCGCGATCTTCTTAACGGTTACATTCGATTTTGCTTTAGTTATAGTTTTTCTTTCATATTCCTCAGAGACACTTCCTGCCCCGTCTACGAGAGTATATGCCTGCGCTCCATCGGGCTTGAAAGATATGCCCGCTACGGTATACTCTGAGAATACCCCTGCAAAAATACTATCCATGATTAACCTCCTATGGTTTCTATTAACTTTCCTACACAGCGATCAATGATCTGTGGTGTCGCTGCTTCTGCGCCCCGTTTCATGAACTGCTGGTTACCCGCATGCTTCAGCGTGTTTGATCCGTCATCAGGAAAATACAAATATCTGTGTCTTCCCCTTGCCGCGATCGTAACACTGAGGGAATCATTATCCTGGGCAAATCCTGCAGGCATTGCGCTCCGAGCTGCGGTCGCTTTTCCCTTCCATCGTCTTCCGGAGGAAGGTATGAGCGGCACGATTTTCTCCTTGATGAGCTTCGCACCTTCCCCATGCAGCACTTCATCGACGATCCTGCCGGACCCGGTGCCGGCTTTATCCATTGCCTCCTGGATCTGGTCGATCCCCTCTGCATCAACTGAAAACCATCCTGACTGCATCACAGGTCACCTACTTTACGCACATGTTTAAACGTCAAGGTACATATCTCCACGACCATCTGCGTGTCGTTCTTGATGACGTACTCATACGATGTTTCCTGGGATAATGACGTGCCCGGTATCGCATCTTTTATCGCCTGTTCAACCGTGTACTCGAAGTCTTCCAGGATATAGTCCTCGTGGACTATATGGATCTCGAAATACTCGGTCCTGCTTTTCTGGTTTGTCGGCGCGGTCTCCTTCCTGTTGAAGACAAAATAATTCCACTCCGGAAGTGTCCTCGCGCTGCATATCCCGTAAAAAACACCTCCGGAGAACGGATAATCCCCGGAGGCTGCTATGCCGTTAAGTACTTCTTTTATCGAATCCAGCGTGCTCATAATTTGCGGTTCTCCTGTAGATAGACGAACATCTGATTGTTGTTGATGTCAGGGTCCACCTGTGTCACGTCATACAGCGTGTCCGCGACGATGGCCTGCATGTCAGTAGATACCGATCCGTGATAAGGGCAGCGGATCTTAAGGCTCAGGGTCTTGTCGTTGTTATATGCCCACTCAAGGTCCCTCTGCCTTATCGTCATCCTGTCATATGCCAGCATCACAACGTGGTCAGTATCACTTTCAGAGCGCGTGTTCTTCGGCGCCCCGAAGGAAGATATGTTGGTGGACAACGCTTTTACAAAACTGACATATCCGTCCCTATACGGCGGTATCTTTTTACTGGTCTTCATTTTCGTCCTCTGTGTCAACGGGGTCTACGTGTTTCTGCCGTGCTATGGTCAGTGTCTTGCCGTATGCTTCCGTAAACTCATCAACGGTCAGCCCGTTATAGAGATACAGGCACAGGTCAAGATATAACTGGCGCTCATATCCCTGGGGTTCCGCGGCGAATGTGCAACCGAGAAGGTCGCCCAGAATGGTTTCAGCACGGCTCATTACATCACTGACCTCCGCCGTTGTTTCGGCAGAGGTCCAAGTGATCTTCAAATGCCGGTTAACGGCGTCGGTCATGTTTGTCATTTTCTACTCCTTATCATCCTTCGCCTGCGGGTGATTCTGTGCCTTCCGATGCCTGGGCCGCTTCCTGGGTCTCTATTGCGCCTGATACTCTTACGTTCAAGTAAGCCGGATCAAGCGCTGAGATATCAAGGAGAGCAAATGAGCTGTTGTCATAGGCACGGCCATTTGCGAACGAGATCGCCTTGATGGTCCTCATGTCCTCAACGAACTGATACTCATCACTTGAACTAAGTGCTCCGGTTCTCGGCCCGCCGATTCCTGCTGCATATTCTCTGAGGAATCCGATAACTGCTGATCCTTCTGTAAGTCCTGTGCTCGGGAATACCTTGGTCGGGATCGGGAAGAGCCCGCCTACGTAACGTCCGTCTGTGCTGAGCACTGTGGTCGCCGGCATAATCTTTTTTAAGTAATCTACCGGATTGCAAATGATCGCCAGGCTCGAAAGATCGCTCTTATATATTCCGCCGTCTGTGACAAGAAGATTATCAGCGATGAGCGCGCCGTAACTTTCCGGGGTAAAGTCTGTGACTGCTATAGCGGTCTTCTTTTCGTATACTCCATCTGTTACGACCGCCTGAGAGTCGAGCTTTCTGTCCATGCCGATCGGCATATTCTTTCCTGTTCCTGATACGATTCCAGATTCAAGAGCGCATGCGATTGCTTCCTGGAGAACTGTCCTGACATAGTTGTCAATAAAGGTAACTCCCATTCTTACGAGGTCAAGCGGGAATACCATGTAGCAGGACAGCTTAGCCTGCGTCTGATCAACCACTTTAAATGAAGTTGAAAGAGCCTGCGTAATTTCTGACGTAACAGCTCCCCATACTGCTGTCTGACCCGGATGAGCGTTGAATACGAATTTTGTTTCATATCCCGTCATCTGGAAGTTGATCGCATCAAGAAGCGGATGCTCCTGTGTGAGGTTAAGATATACATCATTGATTACTGATACGGGCAGCGCGTTAAGCGCGTCGGCTACAGATGCATCTGCTTTCGGATTCTCAACGTACTTCGCGAGCGCATTATAGAATGCCGTCTCCTCGTTTGTGAGTCTCCTGTATCCTCTTGCTGCGAGAGCGCTTGCGTTGTCCGCATATGCTTCGTACTCCGTCCTCATCTGCTCGAATATGGCATTGCTCCACTTCTCGGCGGATTCCTGGATCTTAGTCTCGTCTTCAGATGACCATGCGCTGATCATTTCTGCCGTAGCTTTAGCTACTGCTTCGTTCTTATAAAGTCCTTTCATTGATTTGTACCTCCGTTTTAATAAAACTGTTTAAAGAATTTAGCGGCCGCAGCTATGCGGTCACTTCTGATTGCCTGCTCTTCCGGTTCGTTCTCTTCCGGATCCTCTTCGGGTTCTTCCTCCGGATCCTCTTCCGGTACAGGCTCGTCTTCGGGTTCCTCTTCCTCTCCCGGATCTTCTTCTGCTCTTCCAA
>JAFUGO010000067.1 GCA_017469325.1 Mogibacterium sp.
AAGAAAGTAGCTGACGGAGTGCGCTGCATTGTCATTCCGGCAACTCAGCAGATCTATCTTGACTGCATGAACGAGGGCATACTCGAGACATTCATAAAAGCGGGATGCGCCGTATCTGCTCCGACCTGCGGACCTTGCCTCGGCGGACATATGGGTGTCATGGCAGCGGGCGAAAGAGCCGTTGCGACTACCAACAGAAACTTCGTCGGCCGCATGGGCCATACGGAGAGCGAGGTCATTCTGGCTAATCCGGCCGTGGCCGCTGCTTCAGCAGTAGCGGGCTGTCTGGCCGATCCGAGAGTATAAGGAGGGGATCATGAGAGGAAAAGCATGGAAATACGGAGATCACATCGATACAGATGTCATCATCCCGGCAAGATATCTTAATGACCCCGATCCGGCAGCACTCGCCAGCCACTGCATGGTGGATATAGACGAAAGCTTCGCGGGAGGAGTCAAAGAAGGCGACATCATGGTCGGCGGCTGGAACTTCGGCTGCGGATCATCGAGAGAGCACGCTCCCGTTGCCATACAGGCGAGCGGAGTCTCCTGCGTAATAGCGGCGAGCTTTGCGCGTATCTTTTACCGCAACTCGATCAATATAGGATTCCCTATACTCGAGTGTCCTGAAGCGAGCGCCGCGATAAACGCCGGCGATATCGTATCGGTAGACACAAAGACGGGAGTCATAACAGACGAGACAACAGGCGAGACCTTTAAGGCGAAGCCTTTCCCTGAATTCATAGAAAAGATAATCGAGAAGGGCGGCCTGCTGCCGTACCTCAAGGAGAGACAGTAATGAGTTTTAAGATAGCAGTTGTGCCCGGAGACGGAATCGGTCCGGAGGTAACAGGCGCGGCGGTAGAAGTGCTGTCGGCAGTCGGCGAGAAGTTCGGGCAGGAGTTTGAGTTTACGACATACCTTGCGGGCGGATGCGCAATAGATGAATACGGCATCCCTCTGCCGCAGGAGACTATAGACGGATGTCTTGCTTCAGACAGCGTGCTGCTTGGAGCGGTAGGCGGCCCTAAGTGGGACAGCCAGCCGAATCATCTGAGACCCGAGAAGGCTCTTCTGGGACTCAGAAAGGAGCTCGGTCTCTTCACAAATCTGAGACCTGCTTCGATACAGCCGGCGCTGGCCGGAGCCTGCGTTCTTAGACCGGATATCGCCGCAAGGGGATTCGACCTCATGATAGTGCGCGAGCTTACGGGCGGCATCTATTTCGGCGACCGCGGCCGCAATGAAGCGGGCGACGCGGCTTATGACACAGAAGCTTACAGCGTTGCAGAGGTGGAGCGTGTCGCGAGGCGCGCGTTTGAGACAGCAAGAAGGCGAAGAAGACATGTGACGAGCGTAGACAAGGCGAACGTACTTGAGACCTCGAGGCTGTGGCGCGAGACAGTTCACAGACTCGGAGAGACCGAATATCCTGACGTGAAGCTCGACGACATGTATGTAGACAACGCTGCCATGCAGATAATACGCGATCCGTCCTTCTTTGACGTAGTGGTCACATCCAATATGTTCGGCGATATCCTCTCGGATGAGGCATCCCAGGTAACGGGATCCATAGGACTTCTGGCATCAGCTTCGCTCGGAGCTTCGCAGCGCGGAATGTACGAGCCTATCCACGGATCGGCTCCTGACATCGCGGGCAAAGATCTTGCGAACCCGATCGCGGCTATCCTTTCTGCCGCGATGATGCTTCGCTATTCATTCGATCTTCCTGAAGAAGCCGGTGCGATCGAAAAGGCAGTCGAAGAGGTGCTCTCGGAAGGACTCCGTACGGCGGATATAAAGTCACCGGAGCAGCAGGACTGGGTAAAGGGAAGTGAGATGAAAGCGGCTATTCTCGAAAAGCTGCGCTGATACAGGAGACTATATGGAAAGAGAGAACGAGTTTCTTTTTTATAACGGACTCGATGAGATAAGCGGCATGTCGGACAAGTCTGCGCTGACGCGCAGACTGGTGTCTTTCGCCTCGGAATTCGGACTCGAAGGCAATATATGGCAGCAGTGGCTCACATATCTGATCATCACAGATGAGAACGGATTCTCCCTTGCCTGTGAGAGGCAGTCAGTAAAGCAGGATTCCACCCTGATGGAGCTGGTGATGCCCGACATGGCAAAGTTCAGAGAGCTGATGGCGATGGAACCTGTGCCTCAGATGAGCGCTTACGTGTCGCCTTATGATGCGGCATGCGGGACGGAAGCCGGCAGGCTGATCGCAGAGATGAGCGACGCTCTGGCGGCAGCAGAGGATGACACTTCTTTTGCCTCGATAGTCACGGAGTATTACAAAGATCACGGCGCGGGTATATACGGACTGTTCAAAGCGTTCCGCATCGATCCTTCATCCGGAAGCGGGCTGAAGCTCGTCCCTGTTACGGACGGAGCGGATGTCTGCTTTGACGATCTGATCGGATATGAGTCGCAGAAGCAGACTCTTAAAGAGAATACCGAAGCATTCGTGGAGGGAGCATACGCAAACAATGTGCTCCTCTACGGAGACAGCGGAACGGGAAAGTCCACCAGCGTGCACGCTCTTATGCATGACTACGCAGACAGGGGACTGAGGCTGGTAGAGGTCTCAAAACCGGACCGCGGAAGACTTTCGCAGATCCTTTCAGAGATCAAAAAGAGAAATTACAGATTCATCATCTTTCTTGATGATCTGTCGTTTGAAGAAAATGAGAGCGACTACAAAGAGCTCAAAGCGATGCTCGAAGGAGCTCTCGAGACCCGGTCTGACAGGGTGCTCATTTACGCCACATCGAACCGGCGCCATCTTATTCGCGAGACCTGGCGTGACAGGAACGACATGGAGTATGAGGGCGATGTCCACAGATCGGATACCATGGAAGAAAAGCTTTCGCTGGCTGCGAGATTCGGCGTGTCGATATACTATCCTAAGCCGGGTCCGTCCGAATACTATGAGATAGTCAGACAGCTGGCAGAGAGAGAAGGCATAGAACTGACCGGAAAGGACCTTGATGACGCGGCCCGCAAATGGGAGCTTCGCCACGGAGGGATGACGGGCAGGACTGCCAGCCAGCTGATCACATGGCTCGGCGGCGCGGCAGCGGAAGATGAAACAGATAATAACTAAAGAAGATTAAGCATAGATAAGAGGGTTAACAAGAAATGGGATCAAGCAACAAACTATCACTCGACAGAATCTATCAGGCATCCTTCGCACTGAAGGAAGTCGCCAGAACGACTGACCTTATCTATTCACCTCACTTCAGCAAAGGCAACGAGGTATACCTCAAGACCGAGAACCTGCAGGTAACGGGCAGCTTCAAATTAAGAGGCGCCTACTTCAAGATAAGCAGGCTGAGTGAAGAAGAAAAGGAAGCAGGCATCATAGCCTGCAGCGCGGGCAATCACGCGCAGGGAGTTGCCCTTGCGGCTACCAGAAAGGGAGCAAAGAGCATAATCTGCATGCCTGACGGAGCTCCGATCAGCAAGGTCGAGGCGACCAAGGCTCTGGGCGCTGAAGTATGCCTGGTAAAGGGCACATATGATGACGCTTACGCGCATGCGTGCAAACTGCGCGATGAGACGGGCGCGACGTTCATCCATCCGTTCGACGATCCGGACGTGATCGCGGGACAGGGAACGATAGGCCTCGAGATACTCGAGCAGCTTCCTGATGTGGACGCTGTGGTAGTACCGATCGGAGGCGGCGGACTCATATCCGGTGTCGCGTACGCCATGAAGAAGCTCAAACCGAGCATCAAAGTTTACGGCGTACAGGCTAAAGAAGCTGCCAGCATGGCAGACAGCCTCAAGTACGATGAGCAGGTGACGCTCAGCTCCGTCAGCACATTCGCGGACGGCATCGCGGTCAAGCATCCGGGAGATCTCACATTCTCACTCATCAAGAAGTACGTAGATGAGGTCGTCACAGTGACCGAGGATGAGATAGCAACGGCGATCCTCTCGCTGATCGAGAAGCAGAAGCTGATCGCGGAGGGAGCCGTAGCCGTA
>JAFUGO010000068.1 GCA_017469325.1 Mogibacterium sp.
ACCTCAGCGTTTCGTTCGACCTGAGGGATCATGCGGCATATGACGAGAAGACAGCTTCATATGTGCTCGAAAAGGGCGGATATGTGGTAATGGCCGGAAGTAACAGCAACGATGTAAGTCCCGCTGCCGTAGTGAAACTCGGAAGTGACTTCACCGTACTGAAGGCAGGAAGACTCTTTGGGGGTGCGGATTTCAGCGACCTAAGGAGCCCGGGCACAAGGGTGTTCGATCTCAGCGGTGTCCCGGTTTATGAGGCTGACCTTTCACAATGGGAGCCGTATAAGATGTCTGCTCCCGAAACACCGGATGCAGGTCCTGTAGCGGATCTGACGGAAAAAGAGCTGGCCCTGATGAACATCGGAGATTTTCAGGACAGGGGCACTTCTCTGGCGGCGGTCATTGGCCAGTCCGCGCAGAGCGTAGCCGGCGCAGCGGGAGAGTCCTGCACTAAGCTGAAAGACAAGGGAATACAGAACCTGATCATGGCTGACGGGCCTGCCGGAGTGCGCATATCGCGGCGCTATTATGAGGACAGCAAGGGCAGGCACGCGATCGGATCTACTATGCCGGAGACCATGCTTGAAATGCTCCCGACAGTCCTGAAGATGATCCTTGACAGAGAACCTAAGGCAAAGCCGGGACGCGTTTTCAAAGAGCAGTACTGCACGGCGATACCTATCGCCACCGCGATAGCTCAGAGCTGGAACACCGCATTTGCGGAATTGTGCGGAGACATAGTCGGAAGGGAGATGGAGATCTTCGGTATAGATCTGTGGCTCGCTCCGGCTCTCAATATACACAGGAACGTGCTTTGCGGAAGAAACTTTGAGTACTATTCCGAAGACCCTGTCATAAGTGGAAAGTTTGCAGCGGCAATCACGAGGGGAGTGCAGAAGCATCCGGGCTGCGGTGTCACCATCAAACACTATGCGGCAAACAATCAGGAGACGAACCGCTACGCCAATAACAGCATAGTGAGCGAGCGCGCTCTCAGAGAGATCTATCTCAAAGGCTTCGGCATCTGCATAAGAGAATCCGATCCCGCGTCGGTCATGACTTCATACAACCTGCTGAACGGCGGGCATACGTCCGAGAGCAGAGAGCTTACGGAGGTCCTGCGCAAAGAGTTCGGCTTTGACGGTGTTATAATGACCGACTGGGTCATCGGCGGAGATTCGCTCCTGTCCAAGAATTCAAAGTACGGAGTGCCTGATCCGGCAAAGGTGGCGGCTGCGGGATGCAGCCTGTTCATGCCGGGAAACAGAAACGATTACAAGAGGATGGTTGAGGGACTTGGTGACGGAACCGTCAGCAGTGATCAGCTCAGAGAAAACGCTGCATGGCTGCTTCACGTCATCGGGAGACTGAATAAATAGTTTTTTGGAGAAAAACAATGAACACAAACAAAAGATGGTTATATCTCGGAATGGGCACACTGACGCTGCTCTTCCTCGGACTTATATACGCGTGGTCGATATTTCGCACACCGTTCGGCGAGATGTTCCCGGACTGGAGCATCAGCCAGCTTTCGATGACTTTCACGATATCGATGATATTCTTCTGCCTGGGAGGTTTCGCGGGCGGAGTACTCAGCAAAAAGCTGAGCCTCAGGATACGTCTTCTGGTATCCGCTGTGATGCTGCTGGTCGGATTCTTTGCGGTATCTATGGTGAAGCCGGAATCTGCAGGTTCGAGTCTGATGATCCTTTACTTCTTCTACGGAGTATTCGGAGGCGGCGGAGTAGGATTTGCATATAACGGCGTCATAGGCGCACTCAACAAGTGGTTCCCGGACAAGGTCGGACTTGCGTCGGGCATAATGCTTATGGGTTTCGGCCTGGGCGGTCTGGTGCTCGGGTCGGTAGTCAATTCGATGATCGGATCGATGGGACTCCTGCCTGTGTTCAAGATCCTGGGTGTAGTCATCTGCATAGTATGCGCTCTCGCGGCATTTATAATCAAAGTGCCGGATGAGAAAGAGTCTGCGGAGCTCGCCGTTCTTGCAGCAGCAGCCTCAAAGGATAAGGCAGAGGAGACAGTCAAAGAGGAGGCTCCTGTAAAGAACTACACAGCGGGAGAGATGCTCAGGACTTCCAGATTCTGGTTCTTCACGATCTGGGCTATACTTCTGAACTCGGCCGGACTGCTCGTTATAAACAGCGCAGCAAACATTTCCGTCGCTTTCGGCGGCACTGCGGTGCTCGGCATGATAGTCTCGCTGTTCAACGGAGCGGGCAGGATCGTTGCCGGAAACAACTTCGACAAGTTCGGACGCTTCACATCCACGCTCGTGAACAACGCGTTCATGCTCGCGGCAGGAATACTCCTGACACTCGGCGGCTTCACAGGCGCTTATGTGTTCATACTCTGCGGACTCGTATTTGTCGGACTCGCTTACGGCGGATGCCCTACGATCACATCGGCATATGTGAACAAGGCTTTCGGACCGGCCAACTTCCCGACGAATTTCAGCATCGCAAACTTCAGCCTCATTCCGGCAGCCACGATCGGCCCGATGATCTCATCGGCGCTGCTCGAGTCGGCAGGAGGCAGCTACAATACAAACTTCTACGCAATAGTGGGATTCTCCGCTCTCGCGGCGGTTTTCTGGGTATTGTTGAACAGAGCAAGCAAGGGAGAATAGGAGAGGTAAAGAATGGATTATGATGTAATTATTATAGGTGCAGGCCCGGGCGGGATCTTTGCGGCATATGAGCTGACAAAGAACAGCGGACTCAAGACCGCAGTCTTCGAGGCAGGCAAGAAGCTCGAAGAAAGAAAGTGCCCGATAGACGGTGTAAAGATCAAATCGTGCATCAACTGCGAAAGCTGCTCCATAATGAGCGGTTTCGGCGGTGCAGGTGCTTTTTCCGACGGCAAATACAATATAACCAATGACTTCGGCGGCACTCTTTACGAATATATCGGAAAAGAAGAGGCCATAAAGCTGATGGAATATGTCGATACGATCAACATGTCGCACGGCGGAGAGGGCACAAAGCTCTACACAACCGCCAATTCCTCATTCAAAAAACTCTGCCGCCAGAACAACCTTCTGCTGCTCGATGCTTCGGTAAGACATCTGGGAACGGATAAAAACTACGTCGTTCTCGGCAACCTGTATGAAGAGCTCAAAGACAAAGCGGACTTCAGATTCAGGACTCCTGTCGAGCATATCGAAGTGATAGACGGCGGTTACAGGGTGATCACAAAGGACGGCAGCTACACATGCTCAAAGTGCATCATCTCCGTAGGCAGGAGCGGAAGCAAATGGATGGAAGACGTTTGCCGCGAGCTCGATATACCTACCGAGTCCAACAGAGTCGACCTGGGAGTCAGAGTAGAGCTCCCGGCAGAGCTGTTCTCGCATATCACGGACGAGCTCTATGAAAGCAAGATCGTTTACAGGACCGAGAAGTTCGAAGACAAGGTCCGCACATTCTGCATGAATCCGCGCGGCAGTGTTGTTAATGAAAACACCAACGGCATCGTAACGGTCAACGGACACAGCTACGAGGATCCTGAGAAGCAGACGAACATGACGAACTTCGCGCTTCTCGTTTCAAAGCATTTCTCAGTTCCGTTCAAAGACAGCAACGGTTACGGCGAGAGCATCGCAAGACTGTCAAACATGCTCGGAGGAGGAGTCATCGTCCAGAGATTCGGAGACCTCATCCGCGGAAGACGTACAAACTACCAGAGGCTTGCGGACAGCTTCGTAACACCGACTCTGAAGGCCGAGCCGGGCGATCTCAGCCTGGTGCTGCCTAAGAGGATACTCGACGGCATAATCGAGATGATCTACGCTCTTGACAAGATCGCTCCGGGAACGGCGAATGACGATACGCTGCTCTACGGAGTGGAGGTCAAGTTCTACAATATGGAAGTAACGCTCAATGAGCATCTTGAGACCAGATACAGCGGTCTCTACATGATAGGCGACGGAAGCGGAGTGACACATTCACTTTCGCACGCTTCGGCAAGCGGAGTGTTCGTTGCCAGGGATATACTCGATTCAGTTCAGTGATAACTGCATAAGCGAAAGGAGCAGAGCACAAATGAAAAACGTCAAGTGCCTCAAATGCATCAAGTGCGGAAAGGAGTATGAAGCTCTTCCGGATGCAACTACCTGTGAATGCGGAGGGATCCTTGATGTAGTCTACGATTACGATTACATCAGAGAAAACTTCACACCTGAAGACATATCGGCAAGCGGCAATTACACGATGTGGCGTTACCGTCCGTTCCTTCCGGTAGAGGAAGACACGGTGCAGCCTCCTCTGAGAGTAGGCTGGTCTCCGCTATATGAGGAGCCACGTGTCGCAGAAAAACTCGGCATACGCAAATTCTGGCTGAAGGATGACGGCCTCAACCCGACCGCGTCACTTAAGGACAGAGCCAGCTCGATGGGAGTAGCCAAGGCGATAGAGGCGGGCTATGACACCATAGCGTGCTCCTCGACAGGCAATGCAGCCAGCTCACTGGCCGGCAATGCCGCGGCAGCAGGACTCAAGACATATATCTTCGTACCTGAAAGAGCACCTATAGGAAAGGTGGCTCAGCTCCTGATCTTCGGTGCGACAGTCATCTCGGTCAAGGGTAATTATGAAGAGACATTCGAGCTTTCAAAGGCCGCGATCGATGAATACGGCTGGTACAACAGAAACGCCGCGATCAACTGCTACCTTATGGAAGGCAAAAAGACAGTAGCTCTCGAGATAGCCGAGCAGCTCGGATGGCAGGTGCCTGATTACGTTGCTCTTTCAACAGGCGACGGATGCACCATAGCCGGAGTCTGGAAGGGATTCAAAGATCTTTACAATGCCGGCTTCACGGACAAGCTGCCTAAGCTGATCTCGGTACAGTCGGTCAACACATGCCCGATCAACATTGCTGCACGCACAGGCGAGCCTTGGCAGCCGATGGAGGAGAACACGATCGCCGATTCCATCTCGGTAGGCGTTCCGCGCAACCCTGATAAGGCCATCAATGCCATAGTCGAATCCGGCGGCATCCCTGTTGAGGTCACCGATGATGAGATCCTCGAAGCCATGAGAGAGACGGGCAGGGAGTGCGGAGTATTCGGAGAGCCTGCGGGAGTCACCGGAATGGCCGGACTCAAGAAGCTCTGCGCTGAAGGAAAGATCCCTGCGGACGCGAGCGTGGCCGTGATAGTTTCCGGAAACGGACTCAAGGATACGGCAAACGGAATAAAGGCAGCGGGAGAGCCTATAAAGCTCGAACCGGACATCGACAAGTTCCGTGAAGTTCTGAGATCGCTCGAAAAATAAAAGGCTTAATATGGCGTGATGCAGAATATATTTATTGACATATAAATTATTTTTTGGCATCATAAAAATATACGAGTCAACTATTGCTTTAATATATATGTAACCCGTCACCATCATCATTTTCGGAGGTGTAAAATGCTTGATTTAACTATCAATGAAAAGGGATTGAAGAACAACATTGAGCGTGCAAAAGCTCAGAACATCGTTCTGCCTACTTATGAGCAGATGAAGCATCCTGAAAAGGTGCCTCAGAAGATCCTCGATAAGCTTTCACAGACAGGTCTCTGGGATATCGATCCGGTAAACCTCTTCCGTATCACATGGAAGAACGAGCAGAAGGAGTCCGGCGGATTATTCCACGGCCCTAACTACATCGTGATCCCGCCTGAACTGTCAGGCGTAAAGTGCCGCATCATCTGCATGATCGGCAAGTGGTTCCCGACAGGATGCCACAAGGTAGGAGCTTCCTACGGATGCCTCGTTCCTGAGCTGGTAACAGGTCAGTTTGACACAGGCTATCACAAGGCAGTATGGCCTTCGACAGGCAACTACTGCAGAGGCGGCGCATTCGACAGCGCGCTCCTCGGCGTTTATTCGGTCGCTATCCTTCCAGAAGGAATGAGCCGCGAGAGATTTGACTGGCTCAAGAACGTAGCCAGCGAAGTCATCGCCACACCGGGCACAGAGTCCAACGTAAAGGAGATCTTCGACAAGACTCACGAGCTCAGAGAGACAAGAGAAGACGTATGGATACTCAACCAGTTTGAGCAGATGGGCAACTACATGTGGCATTACAATGTAACAGGTAACGCCATCGCGGAGGCATTCGAAGAGATCAAGGGCGAAAACGGAAGACTTGCAGGTATGGCATTCACATCCGGTTCCGCAGGCACGATGGCTTCCGGCGACAGGCTCAAAGAGCTGTATCCTAACGCAAAGCTGGCAGTCGGCGAGGCACTGCAGTGCCCGACTCTGCTTGACAACGGCTTCGGAGCTCACCGCATCGAAGGTATCGGCGACAAGCACGTTCCTTGGATCCACAACATCAAAAATACTGACATGGTCATCGCCATCGACGACGAGGACTCCCAGAACCTCCTCAGACTCTTCAACGAGCCGGTCGGCCGCGACTATCTCAAAGAACAGGGTGTCGATCCTGAACTCGTTGACCTGCTCGGATACTTCGGTATCAGCGGCATAGCCAATCTGCTCTGCTGCATCAAGATGGCCAAGTACTATGAGCTGACAGAGGACGACGTACTGGCAACAGTAATGACAGACTCTTCGGTTATGTATCAGTCCAGGATCAAAGAGCTGCAGGATGAGCAGGGCGAGTATTCACACGAGAAAGCCGCTCTCCACTACAGCAGACACATCCTCGACGAGAAGGATGACAACCTGATCGAGCTGACATACAAAGAAAGAAAGCGCATCCACAACCTCAAGTACTACACATGGGTAGAACAGCAGGGCAAGACGAGCGAAGAGCTCAATGCTCTCTGGTACGATGAGGCCAACACATGGGGCGCTCTGCGCAAAGAGGCTTCGAAGGTCGACGAACTCATCAACGAATTCAACGAGGCTACCGGAGTTCTCAAGAATCTGTAAAGCAAAAAAGGACTGTTATTGTGCAGTCCTTTTTTAGTAAGAAATTTCACCTCATCTTAAAGCTGACGGTAAATAGTAAAACTGTATTGGCATTTCTCTTGTCATTTCAGAATTGAGGCGGTAAAATATATTCATCATAAACCTATCTGCTGATACGTTGGGGGAGAATTACAAAATCTGCTGTACGGTCAGCGAACAACTGTATTTATGTGACAGGGAGGAAAATGATCATGAAGAAAAAACTTATTGCTTTAATGCTTGGCCTTGTAATGGTTATGGTACCAATGCTGGCATCCTGCGGAGGCGGAAGCGATGACGGCGGCGAGGCAAGCGAAGGCGCTAT